>JBBUDC010000025.1:0-4401 GCA_038057495.1 Patescibacteria group bacterium | reverse complement strand
GTACGGACCACACGGAAACAGAAAATCGTTTGGGCATCGCCTCCCGCACCAATTCGTGTTTTAGCTCCCCTACTTTATCTACAATTTCCTTAATCGAATAATTTACATAAATTTGTTTATCGAATCTTTCTTTTACGATTACATATACGTATTTATCAATCGCTGTCGTCACCACGCACCCGCCGTATTTCTTATAAAAATCGGGGAAATCCGTCCCCCCTCCCAGAAAACTTATCCGTAGCGGCGTCCTCGTGATAATCACGCCCCGATTATACTATTTAGCATTCACTATACCCGCATCCATAGCATTTTTTACACCCTTCTTCAAAAACCAACGATGCGTTTCCACAGCTGGGACACAAGTCTAGTTTCTTAGCAAACCCGTTATTAAATAAACTTGCCTGTGTTGCTTGCTTTGTCTGCTCTGCCTGATACCCTATCAGTCCAAAGTGCATCCCAATTGCCCTCCCCACGGCGTCTGGCAAACTTCTGATTTTATTTGGCCCAAACCCAACCGCCGATCCTCCCCCAATACCTCTTAATTGTTCCATTATTTCCCTGGCTCTTTCTTTGGCAGGCAGATGATTTCCAAACCGCAAAGTTGTAGAAATCAGTCTTCCAATGGCTTCAGCCATCGCCGCCACTTCAGACCCGGCTTTGCCAATCGTTACAAACACTTCGAAAGGATTTCCTTCTCCGTCATGGTTGACGGTAATAAAAGCAGTTCCCATTGGTGTTTCAATCTGATATGTAGCTCCCTCTACTTTTACAGGTCGAGGTTTTATCATTTGAGTTTGATTTGTGGATTTGTCATTTGAATTTTTATTCACCCCTAGATTTAGTACCTGTTCATTTTTACATCCGTCACGAAATACCGTGATTCCCTGACAACCGGTTTCCCAAGCCAGAGCATATGCTTTCTTCACATCCCCTACTTCTGTATCATGACGCAAGTTTATTGTTTTACTTACCGCATTGTCCGTATGTTTCTGAAACGCCGCCTGCATTTTTACATGCCATTGCGGATCAATTTCATGCGCTGTGCCAAATACAGCCCTCACGTCTTCTGGAATCTCGGTTAATTCTCTAATTACCCCATGTTCGGCCACTTTACTCATCAACTCTTCACTATAAAAACCTCTCTCGCGGGCCACTTTTTCCAAAGCCGGATTTACAAAAGTCAGCGTTCTGTTTTCGCTTTTTACGATGTGTCTGTAAGCAATTGCAAATAATGGTTCAATTCCTCCTCCTTGATTTGCCAAAATGCCAATAGATCCGGTAGGGGCAATTGTGGTCACTGTGCTATTTCTAATCGGATCGTTTTTATATATGCTTTCCTTCCACATTGGGAAAGGTCCTCTTTCTAATGCTAGCTGTCTGGATTGTTCATGGCCTTCCTCATTGATCACCTTCATCACTTTTTCCGCCAGATCTAAGGCCTCTTGGCTGTCATACGCAATACCCAACTCCACCAACATATCCGCCCATCCCCCCACCCCCAAGCCAATGCGGCGGATATTTCTTACCGTTTGGGCAATTTGCGGCAATGGAAAAGGATTCATTTCAATTACGTTATCCAGCATTCTTACCGCAGTGTGTGTCGCTTCTTTTAATCCATCCCAATCTATCTTTTTATCCTTTACAAAATACCCCAAGAATATACTTCCCAGATTACACGCATCAAATGGGTATAACATTTGCTCTCCGCATGGGTTCGTACTTTCAATCTCCCAACCCTCCGCCCTAATCGGATTTCCGGTTCTCTGATTCATTCTATCCAAAAAGATAAGACCAGGGTCGCCTGTTCTCCAAGCAGATTTTGCTATTTCGTCCCAGACATCTCTTGCTCTCAGCTTGCTCACCACTTCTTTTGTATGTGGCGCCACTAACTCATATTCCCCATTGCTTTCTAGTGCTTGCATAAATCTGTCAGTAATCGCCACCGACACATTAAAGTTGGTTATTCCCACTCCATCGTCTTTGCAGTGAATAAATTCCAGGACATCGGGGTGATCCACCCGCAAAATTCCCATATTCGCTCCCCTTCTTGTTCCCCCCTGTTTAATTTGTTGGGTCGCCTCATTGTAAATCCTCATAAACGACACCGGACCAGATGCCACTCCCATGCTGGTTTTGACTCTCGATCCCTTAGGCCGCAGTCTGGAAAAAGAAAACCCCGTTCCTCCCCCGCTTTGGTGAATCAGTCCCTGCCATTTCACTCCGTCAAAAATTCCTTCCAGACTATCTGGTACCGGAATTACATAACACGCGCTATACTGCAATCCATTGTTCTTCCCTGCATTCATTAAGGTTGGCGAATTGGGTAAAAAGTTCCGCGTCAGCATTAACTTGTAAAACTGCCTTGCTTCCGTCTCAATTTCTTTTCTGGATCTGCCAAACTTTACTTCTGCCTGGGCCAATTCCCAGGCCACTCTCCAGCACATTTCTTCCACTGTCTCGATTACTTTCCCATCTTTATCTTTTAAAAAATATCTTTCGTTTAAGACTCTTACGGCCTGTTCACTCCACAACTCGGCAGTAATATCTGCCGGTACTTCTGGTCTCGGCCCTGCCAGCTTTTCTATCATAGCCACCATCTCTTTATATTCCAAACCATCCCAGTTTATTTTCTTCACATGCCCATTTGTCTTTATTTTTTTGCGCATTGAGCGTTGAGCATTGTGTGTTTGTTGAAGTTGTAATTCTGGCATAAATAGCTTTATGAAACCTTTTCAAATAACTTTTCAAACTCGGTCAGGTCTGTCAGCTCCAAATATACGCTGGCAAATCTCATCCAGGCCACTTTGTCGATACTTTTCAGCCTCTTCAAAACCATCCGGCCAATTGTTTTAGAAGGAATTTCCGACACTTCTTTGCGTCTGACTTCCCTTTCTACCTCATCGGCCAATTGGTTAATCAGATCAATCGACACTGGCCGTTTGTCAAAAGATTTGATCGTCCCCCGGACAATCTTCTCTCTATCAAATGGTTGCCTGGATCCATCTCTTTTGATGACAAAGATGGCCGGCCCTTCCATTCTTTCAAATGTGGTAAAGCGTTTTTGACACTTCTCACATTCGCGCCGTCTTCTTAGTGACTGTCCGTCTTCTGCTACCCTTGACTCCAATACGGAAGTTTCGGAATTAGCACAAAACGGACATTTCATATATTTAGTGGCAATGTCCAGACTAAAACACTACATCTAGGGCGTCAACTACCAACTACTATATCAGAGGGCCTCATTATTACTTTGAGAAATCTTTTCTTGGAGCATTTTTGCTTGATTTAGGGCGCTTTCTAACCCATCTCTTTGGGATCCGCTGGTCTTCTCTTTTAGTCCTTCCAATACCTCTGCGTGTTTGGCAGTGGCTTTGGTCAGTTTAAGCATCACGCTCTTTACATCCCGTCCTGCATTCTTTTGTTCAATTGCTAAAGTTACCGCCCTCTCTAGGTATTTTTCTGCTTTTGTGGCAGTGCTTACTCCCAACTCTGTCTTTCCCCCATCAATCAAAGCCACAGCTGCATTTACTCTTTTGTCAGCAAACAACAGCATAGTTTCAATTCTCTTTTCTACATTCGTAGTCAAAACCAACTTCAAGTAGTCCCGCACTGCTTTCACTTTGTAAAATGGACTATCGGGCAGCATTCCCGGGTAAGGTAGATAGTACTCCACTCTCACTACAGCCGGTTCTTCTGCCGGATATACTTTTTCTGGAGTTGCCACGGAATAGATGGACATCAAAAGCACTGCAATTCCAAACAATACCGCGGCACTACAGCCAATTATCGCATTCCTTACATTTCCCCACGCTTGCTTCAAATATGTAGGTGTTTCCATAGAGCACTGACTAGTATGCCATAATCTGTCAACAGATGCAAACTACACCCTATCACACTGTATCAGGGCTTTTTCCATAGCTTTTTGGATTTCAGAAATCAATTCTCTGGCTTGACCCAAACTTATAAACTCGTTATGGTCCGGAAAAAAATGAAAAATCCGGTTTCTGGCTTTCTTCCACACTTCCCACATCAACAAGGGTGTTTCTTCTCCATGACAAGCCAGTGCCAGCTTGTCATACACCCAATCCCATTGATATCTCTTAGGCAGATTTGGATTTAGGGCCTTCCCTATCCTAAACCGGTCTCCCCCAAACTGATTTTTGTTAATCAATCCCAAATCATAAAACAATTTCTTTAAAAACCCTTCGTACGCCTTAGACATCGGAAACACCACAAAACTATAATCATGCATCGGCTCGCCGGAGCCTTGGCGCAGGTGGCTCTCTTCTCTCTCCAACAAGGTAAAGCTCTCTTTCGCCAAATCCCGCATGGGTTCCGTTAAATATTTCCACCAGTTAGAATTCTCGTAAGCATCCATCCTTTATTTATACACCAACTTTT
>JBBUDC010000024.1:0-14905 GCA_038057495.1 Patescibacteria group bacterium | reverse complement strand
TGAATGTTTGTCGGAGATTGGTAGGACAACGGTTTGAACTGGAGATAGCCATAAGGGAAATGCCCCAGCATAGTGCTCGATTAGAATCATTAAGAAGCGTTCCGGTGATCCGATGATGGCCCGGTGGATCATGATGGGGCGCTTGGCTTTACCATCTGTATCGGTGTAGGTTAAATCGAACCTTTCTGGCATGACGTAGTCGATTTGCACGGTAGAAAGCTGCCATTCACGTCCTAGAGCGTCGGTGGCCATCAGATCCATTTTGGGAGCATAAAAGGCCGCTTCCCCCACCCCTGGGAAATAGTCGATATTGTTTCGGATCATGATTTTTTCGGCCCAGGCTTCGACTTTGTCCCAAATTTTGGGGTCTCCCAGATATTTTTCCGGATGCTGAGGGTCACGGGTAGACAAGCGGTAACGGTATTTGAAACCGTAGGTGGCCATGATTTTTTTAATCATGGTCAAAGCGGTGTCGATTTCGGCATCTACCTGATCTTCCCTGCAGAAAATATGACAGTCGTCTTGAGAAAATGACCGTACTCGAGCCAAACCGTTGAGTTCTCCGGGTTTTTCGTCGCGGTAAAGCATGGCAAAGTCGGTTAGACGCAGCGGCAGATCCCGATAACTTCTGGGTCTGGAAGCATAAATCTGAGTGTGTTGAGGGCAATTCATGGGTTTTAGGAAAAACTCTTCGTCAGAATAGTTGGAAACGACTCTAAACATATCTCCTTTGTATTTGTCGTAGTGACCTGATGTTTTGAATAGTTCTGCTTTAGCAATTTGAGGTGTCCAAACTTGATGATAGTCTTGGGCTGATTGAACCTGTTCGACATAATCATTAACCAGGCGGCGTAAGAGAGCTCCGTGGGGGGTATAGATAGGCAAGCCACTGCCCACCAGTGGCGAAAAAGTAAACAGATCAAGTTCTTTGCCTAATTTTCTGTGGTCTCTTTTCTTTGATTCCTCAAGCATGGTTAAATGGTCATCCAATTCTTTTTGAGTAGGCCAGCAGGTGCCGTAAATGCGAGTGAGCATTTTATTTTTTTCATCGCCACGCCAATAGGCTCCTGCTACCGACAATAATTTGAAGTAGCGCAATTCTTTGTTAGGACTCTCGACATGGCCCATTTTGCAAAGATCCAGGAAGTTCCCCGGATTATTGGTGGTAAGTTTTTTGCCTTCTCCGGCAAACTCGATGGCAAGTTCGACTTTATAGGGATTGTGTTTGAAGAGTTTTTTGGCCTGTTCTAAAGTCACTTCATCGAACTCAAAGCGTTTCCAGGAGGGCAAAATCTCTAGCATCTTTTGCTCGATTTTAGAGAGATCTGCGTCAGAAATTTTTACCTCACCCAAATCGAAATCTTGGTAAAAGCCGTTTTCAATAGATGGCCCGATAGCATTGTGAGAGCCAGGGTACAACTCAAGTACAGCCTTAGCTAAAAGGTGAGCACATGAATGGCGCAGATTGTCTAGATTGGTCATGTCTAAATTACTTATAAGAAAAATAATACCACCTTAGTGGACCCGAGAGGAGTCGAACTCCGTGGCTTCGCACGGAGTCAGATGTTCATCGGACCGCTCTAAAACTGTTTACTAATTTTACCATCATTGATAATTTGCACAATTAGGGTTTTGCTTTTTTGTCTTTTTAGCCACAATTCTGCCTTCCGGGCTAATTGGAGAGTAGAAAATTTTTGTTTGAAAACTAGCTTGATTGGTAAAATCTTATTTGTATAGTTTGATTGACCTGATTTGTGTTCATCTAGTCTTCTCTTTAAATCATTTGTTGACCCAACATAGTATGTTTGATTTTTAAGGCTTTGAAGAACATATAGATAACACATTGTGGACGGCGTTGGGATTGAACCAACGACCTCTTCAATGTCAATGAAGTGCTCTACCACTGAGCTAGCCGTCCATGTGACCTGTCCGATGTTCATCGGACCGCTCTAACCTCCGTGGCTTCGCACGGAGTCCGCATGTGATTGCGGACAACTGAGCTACGAGTCCGATTCGTTTATTTTACCAGATTTTTTCGTTTATTAGCCTGTCGAGGTGACCATGTAACGTTCGGAAGAGAGCAGGAATTTGGTGCCGGATTTACCCACTTGACCCCAATAGAAGCCTCTTTTGGAAGCCCGGGAGTTGGCGGTGGCCAGCCAGTGCCTGGATTCTTGAACTCTGACCCGTATGGAGGCAATAAGGGATTTGAGCTGGGCAAAGAAATTTCTGTGATATACACCGGGATTGGCGGGAGCTTGGAAGGTGGCCACCTGAACTTCGTGGGCCAGTTCACCCGTAGACTTGGCCAACATTTGAATTTCGGCTTGAATGGCAGTAATTTGCTGCTTGGATTCAGCTTCGCTTCTCAAAAAGAGCAGTCTTTCTTCCTGAAACCTGTTGTTAAACCTAACTTCGGCCTTATGTTCTCCCGTGGCCTCTGCAGCTTTGAGTTGATCAATGGAGAAGGAATCTCCAAGAGCTAAGCCGAAAGACTGGGGAATATCGTCGGTAATGGCCTTGGTAACCTGAATTTTGGCCTCGGAAACTACTCCCTTACCAAGATCGCGGAGGGCTTCAAGAAAATTGTCGCTCGTCTGGGCTGGCCGGCGGGCTGCCTTTGGGGTAGCACTTGCCATGTTGAAAACAGATTATACCAGTTTTTGCAAAAATTCCAGAGTGGCTTTGCGGTCGGCCAGCTTTTTGGACTTTTGAACCTCTAAGAGAATAAATTCGGAAGATAGGTCTGATTTGGCTTCTTGGGCCAGTTTGGCTTTGAGTTCTGCCGCGGTTAATTTCTTGGTAGTTAAGTATTGCTCAATAGTCATGCCCAAAGAAGTTATGTTTTCGGCAAGAGCGGCCAGGCGGTGATTGGCTTCTTCTTCGATAAGTAAATCAGGGATGACAACTTTGGTTTCTGCCACAAGCTTGTCGAGAGGTTTGAGCTTTTCGGGAAGAATAACTTTGGGAGCTTCACAGGTACTGGCTAAAAAGGTCCAAGACTCCCCTTCTTTTCCGGAAATAATTTTAATTTGGGGATTGAGCAGGGGTTTAAGGTCGTGTTCTTGAACAGCTGCGGCGTAAACTTCCGGGAGGAGATGCCCAAGAGCATGGCTTAAAGTATGATTTCTGTCTAATTTTGGTTCTACTAAATCTTTAGGAGCTTTGCCCTTTCTAAATCCAGGTACTTGGGTACTGGCTACAGCTTCGGCAACTGCCGAATCGTAGGCTTTTTGAACACGACTCCAGGAAATGGTGAGAGTCAGTTCTAAATTGCCGTTGAGGGATCTATTTAGAGAGGATAGTGGTGGAGAGGATTTGGTCACCAATAGAAAGGCGGTCGACAACATCCATTCCGGAGGTAACTTTACCGAAATAGGTGTATTCGCCATTTAAGAATTGACTGTCTTTTTTGACGATGAAAAATTGAGAATCGTTGGAAACTTCTTTAGGGAAAGCTTTGCGGGCCACACCTACGGCACCAATGGTAAAGACTTCGGAAGAAGTCTCGGTAGGTAGGTTAGATAGGCCTCCGGTACCATTTCCAGATGGGTCACAGCCTTGGACTACCCAGTCTTCGACCCGGTGCCAGGTTAAGTTGTCACAATATCCGGAACTAAACTTTGCTAAGAAGTTGGTGACAGTTTTGGGGGCTACATCTGGGCGGAGTTCAATGACAAAATCGCCTTTGGGGGTAGAAATTTGGACTTGAGGATGGGTGTTGAGAGGCTGTTGCAGAGTGCCCGATTCTCCTGCGGTGGGAGTGGCTTGGGTAATTTTTCCGGTGGTCAAAGTTTTTTGATAATTTTTGCTAACTACTAATCCTACTACAATTATGATGATCACGATAACAGCGGCAATCAGGCTATTTCTGTTCATGTGCAGTTCAGTATATACGCATGAGGCTTGATTGACAAGAGAGCGTTGTATTCTCCGTAGAAATCCGACACTTCCTGTAAAATATGGAGGTGTTAAATACAACTAAGATAACCATGACCTGGGAACTATTTGAGGCGGGGGTTCCCAAACGGCATATTGCTTCTAAATTGGGTGTTCATTGGGAAACTGTGGGGATTTGGATTCAAGGAATTAAGGATAATGGTCTTTTGGGATTTTTAGATATTTACGTAAATGCCAAGAAAGGACCAAGGGTAAAAAGGCAGGTTGACCCAATTTTAAAAAGATGGGTTTGGGAAACAAGAGAAAGGGAGATGGACTGCTGTGGCCAGAAGATTCTGTATTTCCTTCAAAAAGAACACAACATTTCTCTTTCTGTGCCTAAAATATATGAAATTTTGGCTGAGAAGTACCAGATAAAGTCTAAGTGGAAGAAAAACCAAATAAGAGGACCAATTCCCAAGGCCGGTAAACCTCGTGAAGTCATCCAGATGGACACGGTGGACTTTGGCGAGGTATTTGCCTTCACCGGCATAGATATATTTAGTAAAGAGGCTGATGTCATCATGTTTCCTTCACTAACCAGCCATGATGGGCTAATCTACTTGGAAACCTCCATGGAAAGGAGATTTAATGGCCACTCTGATCTAATTCAGACAGATGGCGGGCCTGAATTTAAAGACGAATTCAAGGCCAACGTATTAAGATTTACCGACAGACACAGAGTGGCCAGGCCATATAAGAAGAATGAGCAAAGCTACATAGAATCATTTAACAGGAGTCTAAGAAAAGAATGTTTGGGCTGGATCAAATACAAACAAAACCAAGTGGACTCCCTAAACAACATTGTGGTAAATTACCTGGAGAGGTATCACTACCATAGACCTCATATAAGTCTGGGTATGAGACCTCCACTAGAGAGAATCTAGTGTCGGATATTTACGGAAACATATCGAGTTTATAACAAATAAATCACCCACGATGCTTTGTGTATTACTTTACTTTCTTGCCTTTGAAGTAGCCGCAATGAGGACAGGTTTGATGAGTGCGGGTAGGCTGATGACAATTGGAGCAGGCGACCAGTTGGGGGAGAACCAAACGCTGGGTAGACCGGCGGGTGCCTTGGCGTCTGGTAGAGTGGCGGCGTTTTTGTAGCGGTGTCATGCAACAATGATTTTATCTTTTTCTACCAGTTCTTTCAATAACGGATATTTTGACAGGTCAGGAAGGAGGATTTCGGCCTGCTTTTTGGCCTCGGGGATGAGAGTAAAATCCTCATAGGTAGCAATTTTGAAATTGGGTAGGCCGTGCTGGGAGGTGCCATAGATGTTGCCTGAGCCCCGCAGACGGAGATCAATTTCGGCCAGCTCAAAGCCTGAATGATGGGTTTCCATGGCTTTGAGTCTTTCGGAAAGTGTGTCTGCAAAGAGCAGGCAATATGATTGGACTTGACTCCTGCCTACCCGGCCGCGCAGCTGATGCAGCTGGGCCAGGCCAAAACGCTCTGCTCCTTCAATGACCATAATGGTGGCATTGGGAATATCGATACCCACTTCCACAACCGGGGTAGAAACCAGAATGTCTAACTTCCCTTCTCTAAATTTAGAGATGACTTCGTCTTTTTCTTTGGCTTTTAGCTTGCCATGAAGTAAACCCAGCTTGAATCCCAAAAATATTTTTTGTAATTTCTCAAATTCGGCTTTGGCAGATTTGACAGAGGTGAGCGTTTCGCTCTCCTCTATAAAAGGGCAGACAATAAAAGTTTGGGTGTGTTGTTTTTTGATCCATACGTAGGCAGCTTCCCTTTTGGTCTCTGGAACGACCCAGGTTTTAATCGGAATGCGGCCGGGAACCGAGTCTAAGATAGATAAGTCTAAGTCGCCGTAGAGAGTAAGAGCCACGGTTCTGGGAATGGGAGTGGCGGTCATGGTCAGAGCGTGAGGAGACTGGCCTTTGGAAGCAGCCAGGGCACGTTGGGCGACACCAAAACGATGCTGTTCATCGATGACTACCAACCCCACTTTATCCAATTTTAGTTTGTCTGACAAAAGGGCATGAGTACCGACGATGACGGCATAGTTATTAGTTATTGGTTCATAGTTCTTAGTAGCCCCAGTAATTAATCCTGTTTTTAGACCCAGGGCGGAGAGAGTTTGGTAATGCTGGTGGGCCAGAATTTGCGTAGGAGCCAAAAGCAGGGTTTGAAAGCCGTTGAGATGGGCTACATAGGAGGCGATAGCAGCCACAACGGTTTTGCCAGAACCAACATCTCCCTCTAAGAGTCTGTTCATGGGATGGGTTTTGGATAGATCTGCAAGTATGTCTTTTAAACTCTGGTTTTGGGAAGCGGTCAAAGAAAAAGGCAGAGCGTTGATAAACTGCAAAACTTTTTCCTGATCGACGACAAAGGGATGAGTAAGCTTGGTGGCTTGCCAATCTTGTTTGTGTTTGAGAGCAGACAGCTGCAGTAAAAACAACTCATCAAAAGCCAATTTCTTTTTGACAGATACTACAACTTCTGGTGATGTGGGGGCATGCACAAGCCGGAGCGAATTAAGATGTAAGGGAGAAATATCCGGTAGAGAATTTAAAAGAGTTATAATTTTGCCCCGCAGCCACTTGGATGACAGACCGGCTGTTTCCGGATAGATGGGAATGAGTCCAGGTGCGGTTGTCCCCTTTTCGTATTGGGGGGAAATCAAAGTAATTTTTCTACTGAAGAAATCTGCTTTACCATATAAGGTGACTGGATCTCCGTCTGCAAAAACCCGGGAGAGAAAGGTTTGATTAAACCAAATGACAGGCAGAGTCCCTGATGAATCGGTAAAGGTGGCCTGCTGAAGCCGCTTGCCGTTTTTTGTAAAAACATTTTTAACTGTGGAGATATACCCGACCACAGTCACTGTTTCTCCGGGTTGGACTGATCTGGCGGCAGTGATGATTCTCCGGTCTTCATATCTAAAAGGCAGATGGTACAAAAGATCGAAGATAGTAATTATTTCCAGTTTGGCCAACTTTGCGGCCAGAATGGTACCAACTCCAGAAAGCGTAGTAATCGGATCCGTGAGCTTCATGTTTAACTTTGATTATACAAGTAACATATAATCCCACCTTTCAGGTGGGATTTGTGGTAGCATAAATTGATATGTCTGGGAGACAAAATCTTTTGGTTTCTGGAGGGTACTACCATGTTTTTAATAGAGGTGTAGCGAAACAGGTAACATTTGTAAACAGATCTGATTATGAAAGAGCGATGCTGACATTAGAATATTACAGATTTACAAATCCTCCACTTAAACTTTCTAAGTTCAAAGATTTGTCTACAGAAGGTAAATCTAAAATTGAGTTAGAATTGCGTCACAAAAACGATCAATTGGTAGATATCTTGAGTTTTGTGATTATGCCAAATCATTTTCATTTCTTGTTGAAACAGAATGTGGATGGAGGAATATCAAGATATGTTGGTCAGTTCACAAATAGTTACACTCGATATTTTAATACTAAGAACAACCGGGTCGGACCGATGTTTCAAGGTGTGTTTAAGTCAGTTCAGGTAGAATCTTCGGAACAATTGGTACATTTGTCTCGTTATATTCACTTGAATCCATACGTTTCATCCCTTGTTACTAAGGCCGAATTGGCTATCTATCCTTGGTCATCTTTACCAGCTTATTTGGGTCAAGAAAATAACTTTATTGATTTTGGGTTGGTAAAATCACAATTCCGGGGTAAATTTAATTACAAAGATTTTGTTTTTAATCATTCTGATTATGCCCGTGAACTAGAAATTGTAAAACACCTGGCAATTGATATCGATTAGTTTAATCCCACCTTTCAGGTGGGATTACTCATGTTGAGGTATCCCTCTTCCCCCTGCCGGGGGCGTTCCCCCTTAATCTAAGGGGAAAAAGAATAATGTTAACGAAATATATATGGCAAGACTGATGCGGCCACCAAAGCCAGTGAGGAAATGATGACCAGGACCGTCCAAAGTTGGCGGCGTTTGCGGTTTAGGATCATTTCTCCTATTATATAGCAATGTGGTGGAGGCGAAAATCCGGGATGTGGGTAAATCTGGCAAAAATTGCTTTTGGAGCGGTTATTGGGGGGTTTGTTTTAATGCTGGGGATATTTGCCTTTTTTGCTAAAGACCTGCCCAGTCCCGATAAAGTAGCCAGAAGAGAAGGATTTGCCACAAAAATATATGACCGGAACGGCAAACTACTGTACGACGTATATTCTGACCAGAGACGAAATCCGGTAGATATTACTGCCATTCCCCTGGTAGTTAAGCAGGCCACAATTGCAATTGAAGATAAGAATTTTTACAAGCACGGTGGTTTCGACGTAGTGGGAATTATGCGGGGACTTCTGCGAAGCGTGTTTTTGGGCCGGCTGCAAAGCGGATCTACGCTGACTCAACAGCTGGTAAAAAATGTACTACTGACACAACAGCAAACAATTGTGCGTAAGTTAAAAGAATTTGTGTTAACAGTTCAAGTGGAACGGAAATATACCAAAGACCAGATTTTGCAAATGTACTTAAATGAAGTTCCCTACGGGGGAAATGCGTGGGGAATTGCTACGGCGGCTGATTTGTATTTTGGTAAAAAAGTGGCGGATTTAAATCTGACCGAAGCGGCAATTTTGGCAGGACTTCCTCAATCTCCCAGCCGGTACTCTCCATATGTTGGCAACAAATATATAGGCCGGGCAGAAGAGGTGCTGCGCAGAATGCGTGAGGACGGATATTTGACCAGGAATCAGGAGCTAGAAGCTAGGAGTCAGTTACCAAAAGTTGAGTTTGCCAGCCAATCGGGACTTTTGAAAGCTCCGCATTTCGTGTTTTATGTCAAAGACCAACTGGTTAAAAGATATGGAGAGAAGCTGGTGGAAGAGGGTGGATTGCAAGTGACCACATCTTTGGATTTGGAGATTCAGGAGGCGGCCCAAAAAGCAGTTACTGAAGAAATTGATAAAGTGAAGTATCTAAAAATTACTAACGGAGCTGCAGTAGCTCTTGATCCTGTAACCGGTCAAATCCTGGCCATGGTGGGAAGTAAAGGTTGGGAAGACTTAAAAGACGGAAAATTTAATGTAACGACGGCTACCCGCCAGCCGGGATCAACCATCAAGCCCCTGGTTTATTTAGCGGGACTCCGGAAAGGATATACCGCCTCGACTCTTTTGATGGATGTTAAGACTTCTTTTCCGGCAGGAGACAAACCGGAATACGTTCCGGAAAATTACGACGGAAAATTCAGAGGCCCGATATTGGTTCGGGAGGCACTGGGCAATTCCATCAATATCCCGGCTGTCAAAATGCTGTCTTTGACCGGTATTGCTGACACCATGGGTTTGGGATTTGACCTGGGATTATCTACACTTGAGCCCACTAAAGAAAATTTGCAAAGGGTCGGCTTGTCTGTAGCTTTGGGCGGAGGTGAAGTGCGGCTGCTGGATTTGGCGGCGGCTTATTCAGCATTTGCCAACGGAGGATACAGAATAGAACCGACAGCTATTTTAAAGGTAACTGATAGTTCTGGCAAAACTTTGGAGGAATGGGCCCACTTCGCTGAAGCTTCGAGGGCTAAAAAAGTAATATCGTCTGAAGAAGCTTTTATAATTTCCTCGATTTTGTCTGATCTCAAAGCCCGGGAAATAACTTTTGGCCCCAGGTCGGCCATCAATATTGCCGGAAGAACCATTGCCGTAAAGACCGGAACGACCAACGACAAAAGAGACAATTGGACAATTGGCTGGACCCCGTCTGTAATTACCGGAGTGTGGGTGGGAAATAATGACAACTCGGCCATGAAAGATGTGGCTTCGGGAGTAACCGGCGCGGCGCCAATCTGGAGAAGAATTATTTTGGCGGCTTTGAAGGATAAAGGGGACGAGCCGTTTGTTGTACCTGATGGAATCGTGTCCGTAGATGTGGATAAGATTTCCGGATACAGAGCCCACGACGGATTTGAATCAAAGCAAGAATATTTTATCAGAGGAACTGAACCTACTGGTGATGACCCAGTACACAAGAAAGTTAAAATTTGCAAAGGTGAAGGCAAGCTGGCAACAGTAGCAGATATTGCCAATAACAACTTTGAAGAAAAAGAATTCCTGTACTTTAAAGAAGAAGACCCGTTCGGCTCCGCTGGGGGTTTGAACAAATGGCAGGAAGGAATACTAAATTGGCTGAAAGACCAAGCAGACGGAAAATATCATCCCCCTACCGAGCAATGCGGATCAGTAAATCAGGTGGTGGTGTTTATTAAGAAACCAAACGACCACGGTGAATTTGGAAACGAACTTACGATCGAAGCTGACGTTGTATCAAGTAACAAAATTACTAAAGTTGAATTTAAAGTAGATGGCAACGTGAGACAAACATTAACAAGTGGGCCTTGGAATGTAACAGTGAATGTTTCAGATAAAGGGACACACAGGATTGAAGTCAGGGCTGAAGACGAGAAAGGCAATTCTGGATCCAGATCGGTGGAGATTGGCATTGGTCAGCCTTGGAGTGCTCCCACCCCTACTCCCTAGTTGCACTGGTAGTTTATAATTAATCTAGTGCCAGTGGAAAATGATCTTTTGAGGAGGAGAATTGAAAAAGAAATAGCGAGAGAGACGGGTTTTATGAAAAGACTTTGGATTATGCCTCCGGGATCAAAAATGATTATTGTTTTTGACGGAGGAAGTACGGGTGTGATGTTAAGCCGGGAGAGAATAGAGGCCATTTTAGCCGGAAAGAAGTGTGAGCCGGGTCCGGATGGGGGCAATATCTGATGATGAGAGCTGTTTCGTATCATCATGATAGATGATACGTAAAGTAAGTTTATTTTCGTACTTGTCTATCAACTCAATATTTTTAATTAAGGGACTGACCTTTTTGATTTTCTCGACAGTAGCGGCGTAATTGCCAGTATATACAACATTGACATCTTCGATGATGGGAGAGAATTTGGAGATAGGGGTAAAAGTTTTAACACCAGACGCTTTGGTTATGAGTGGTTCTAAATTTATTTCGCAGGTGATGGCGATGGTGTGATTTTGGATTTGGGGAGAAATGGCTACCCCCATTTCTAAACCTAGTGACTCAATGTATCCCTTGAGGCGAGAGACGTCTAAATTTGTGGTAGAGAGAATGAGATGTAACTCTTCGTGGGGAAGATTATCTTTTTTAGGTAGGTAGACATTGGCAATTTCAAAAAGATGTAAATCCCCTACTCTGCCTAGATTTTCAGAAATTGTTTTGAGATGGGACGGAGTAAGGGTGGTGCGCAAATATTCCCACTCTGAAGATAAAGGGTTTTTGAGTTTGAGACCTGAATCTTTGTCTACTAGGGAATATGTATAGGTCTCGGTAAAACCCCAGTGTGATAGGGCAGATTTAATTTTGGCTTCCCAATAAAAAGTCTTGTCGCCCGTCGGGGCGGGTAGATATCCAGACATGAGTTGGGTGGGTAGATTGTGATAGCCATAGATGCGGGCTACTTCTTCAACTAGATCTTCAGGAATAGTCACGTCTATCTTTCTGACCCAGGGAATTTCGATGATTTGTTCAGACTTGACTACAAATTCTAGCGATTTAAGAATTTTAGATATCTCACTAAAGCTCAAATTTATTCCTAATCTCTTGTTTACAAATTCTGTGAGGGGTGAGGAAAGTTTTAAGACCGTAGGTCCTTCACTGATATTTAGAATATCCAACACAGTCTTGTCTGCGTGGCCGCCTGTAAGTTGGTCAAACAGTTTCATTCCTGATTCTAGAGTGGGAAGAACATTTTCTGTAGGCAGATTTTTCTCAAATAATTCTGCGGCACTGGTTCGGTGCGATAAACTCATGGAGGTTTTTCTAATATGGGATGGTTCGTATGTTTGCACAAACAAGAGGACGTTTGATGTTTGATCATCAACTGCTGAGTTTAAACCACCCATGATTCCACATAGATCAATGAGTTTACCGGATCCATCTTCAATAACAATATCTCCGCCCGGAAGCGTGTGAGATTTATTGTCAAGAGTGATGAGTTTTTCTCCTTTACGGCTTTCGCGAACAATCATTTTGTGATCTATTATTTTGTCATAATCAAAGGTATGTACCGGTTGACCCAACTCATGCATTAAATAATTGGAAATATCTACTACATTGTTTAAACTACGCATGCCCACCAGCTCCAGTCTTGTAACAAGCCATTCGAGTGATTTACCGACTTTGACGTTTTTGATTAATGCTGTAGAAAACCTGTAGCACAAGCTTTTATCAAGAGTAACGGTTAAATAATCGACTTTTTTGCTGGTTACTAGTTTGACCTTCTCAAGATAAGGATCTTTTTTAAGTCGGGCCTTGTGGCCAAATTGGGGCAAAATAGCCACACATTCGAAGGCAATTCCCACCACAGACATCATATCTACCCTGTTGGTAGTGACTTCAATATCATAAATATACTCGTCGCCTTTCTTGTGTAGTCTTTCAACAGATGGACCACACAAAGACAGGGCGTGTTGAATCTGCTTGGGGGTGGCTTCCGTATCCAGATACTCCCTTAACCACGAATCAGGAATAAGTATTTGCATATCAAAATTGATTTAAGAAACGAATGTCGTTTCCATATAACAGACGTAGGTCGTCAATTTTTAATCCAGATTTCATCATATAGGTGCGTTCTACTCCGCAACCGAAAGCGAAGCCGGTGTATTTGGAAGGATCAATTTTGCCGGCACGCAAAACGTTTGGATGTACCATGCCGGCGCCACCTAATTCTAGCCAACCCTCTTTGCAGAGTTTGCAACCTTTACCGCTACAGATGTCACAGGTGACGTCGACTTCAAAAGATGGCTCGGTGAATTGGAAATGATATGGGCGCAGCCGGGATTGGCGTTTTGATCCGAAGAATTGTTTGACGAAGTAGTCAATGGTTCCCTTGAGGTGGGTAATATTGATGTCTGTATCGATAACTAATCCTTCGAATTGATGAAACATCACAGTGTGGGAAACGTCAGATTGACGCCGGTAACACTTGCCTATATTTATCATTCTGATTGGAGGTTTTGTTCTCTCCATTTCCCGAACTTGGCCATTTGAGGTATGGGGAGTTAAAACGACTTTGCCTAACTTTGAATTTTCTGGGGCGTCTACGTAGAAAGTTTCCAGCTCATCTCGGGCGGGATGGTTCTGGGGTTCATTGAGGGCTTCGAAGGCGTACCAATCCCATTCCACTTCCGGATAGCGGACGCGGACGAAACCAATTTTTTCAAATATTGAACTTATTTCTTCAATAGCGTGGGTGACGGGGTGTAAATGCCCAGCGGAGGGCTTTATTCCAGGTAGAGTCGGGTCAAGTTGAGGTTTAAGGTTTAGGATTTGGGGTTTAGAATTTAGGGCGTTGGCTATGGCAGTCTTGGTGTCGTTGAAGAGCTGGCCGATTTCTTTTTTTTCTTCCGGTTCCAGCCGGGAAAGTTCTTTAGCAATTTCAGCCAGAGCCCCTTTTTTGCCTAGATAATGGGTGCGCAAGTTTTCTAATTCGGCGGGGTCGGTGGCCTGAATGATCTGGGCCAGCCCCTCGTTTTTGAGATTTTGGAGTTTTTCTCTCATGAAGAGATTATATCCCAATCTATTTTACTTTGGCGACGATCTGTTTGAAGACTTCGGGTTCGCGGACAGCCAGGTCGGCGAGAACCTTGCGGTTCATGGTGATATTGGCTTTTTTAAGACCCGGGATGAACTTGGAATAGGTAGTTCCTAAGGCCCGTAAAGCTGCATTGAGACGGGTAATCCAGGTGCGGCGCATGTCGCGGCGGCGCAGATGACGGCCGGCAAACGCATATTGACCTGCGTGCCGGACAGCCTCGTGGGCCACCTTGTACAGGCGGTGCTTGGTCATGCGGTAACCTTTGGCTCTGGCCAAAACCTTGTTGTGTCTTTGCCGTCTGGGAGATTTGACTCTCATAGTCCTAGGGCCATCTTAATTTTTCTGGCCCGGCGGGTGGTTAACAACTTTAATTTCTTGTATCTGCGCTTTTGAGTAGCTGATTTGGCAGAGCGCAGGTGGCCCTTAAAAGAACTGCGGTGCAGAACTTTACCGTTTTTGGTAACACGGAAGCGCTTGGAAACTGATTTTCTAATTTTTTGCTTTGACATTTTTGATTGGACTTAAAGTAGTAATATATTGTCTACCCACCCATTTTGGCTGTTGGTCGACTTGGCAGATATCTGACAGAGCGGCAAAGACCTTTTGCATCATGATATCGCCAAATTCTTTGTGGCCTAGCTGCCGGCCTACAAATTTGACACAGACACGGACTTTGTGCCCTTCGGTCAAAAATTCCCGGCCCCGGGAGACTTTGACCTGAAAATCGTTGTCAGCCATAAAAGGCGTCAAACGAATTTCTTTCAAGTTCACCTTTTTTTGAGTAGACTTGGATTGGCGTTCCTTTTTGGCCAATTGGTATTGGAATTTCTTGTAATCAATTAACTTGACTACAGGCGGAACAGCCATGGGAGCGATCTCGACCAGATCGACACCTTCAGATTTACTTTGAGAAAGAGCGTCGTCTAGGGGAACAATCCCAACTTGAGTGCCATCTTCCCGCAACAGGCGAACTTCCTTGGCTTTGATTTGAAAATTGATGCGGTAAGACGTACTCACTAGACTTTGGCTATTATATCAGCTGACAGGTCAGAAATAAACCCGGAAAGGGGTTTGGTGATATTTTCTTTGGCGCCGCGGTGACGGATGGAGACTGAATTGGCCTCGGCTTCCCGATCTCCTACCACTAAAATATATGGCACTTTTTGCATCTCGGCGTCACGAACTCTCGCGGATAATGGTTCGTTCCGCAAAACCAATTCGCAACGAATGTTGGCTAATTTCAACGCATCTACGACTTTTTGGGCATACTCTGAATGTTTGTCGGAGATTGGTAGGACAACGGTTTGAACTGGAGATAGCCATAATGGAAATGCCCCAGCATAGTGCTCGATTATAAGCATTCAGAATCTTGC
>JBBUDC010000023.1:0-4773 GCA_038057495.1 Patescibacteria group bacterium | reverse complement strand
GTTTTAGAGTTCTCAAAATAGGGTGGTACAGTGATTGGCCTCAATCGCCCCTTTTTTTTAGGGGCGATTTTATGCAAAATGAACTCATTTCACTTCACTCTATGGGCGTACCTGAAGCTCAAGTTGACCTGTTGGCTAGCCATCTAGTCAGAGCAGCAGAATTTGTGTGGCCGGTCGATCCAGGCATCCCAAATGCCCTGGAAGGGATGAAAGGTTCTCTCTCAAAAAACCTATCACCCAAAGACGCAGGTCTTTTACTTAATGTTGTAACCAAAAACCTTCCATCCGCAGATGTCGTCTATAGCGAAGTGGGGTATGACTCTTGCCAATCTTATCGAAAACTTTCTAAAGTTGCCGGTGAAGCTATTTTAATAGGGGGAATGATTTATGAGAGTCAACTCCTAGGTTTACCTCTAAATCTGGAAGAAGCAAAAACCCTGATCACTTCACAACTAGAATTAGTTGAAGATGATACAGTAGGTTTAGTACAAATTGCCCAAAAAGCCGGAGGAGCCCAGGATTTTCTCTTCCCTGGAGTTACTCCTTCAAATCCGGATACTCCCAGTTTAGCTAGCTATGCTGTAGCCGCGCTTAGCGGGCAACCTCTAACCAGCGTAAGAACGCTAACTGGAGTAGGTGGTCTGAGATACGACCAGGACTGGAATTTCGTCACTGATTTTAAAACTTTTGTTAAATTAAAAGTTACAGAAGACAAGAGATACTATCCAGGAATAGGTGTTTTCTATCTGCTTTTAAATAATGATCTGTCCGCATTTCCAGCACTAACTTCCCTTAGGTCGCTTGAACAGTTCAAACAAAAGCTGGTAGAAATTAAAGACGTACAGATTCAGGGAGTATCTGTGCTGTGCAGCACTTTTTTACCTAGCTGGTCTGAAATGAAAAAATATCAAGACCTTACTTCCCCAAAGTCTCTGGTCTTGGCTGAAGCATTTCACTCCCCAGCCTACGAGTTTGCCATCTTACTTAAATCCATAAAAAATGTTGTCGCAAACCAAACAGATAAATCCTTAGAGGAACAATTAGACGTTCTTACAACAAAATTGGGCTATTTATGGAGCTTCAACTCTACCATTCATTTACCTTGGACAGCAAATCTAGCCGGTTTATCCAACGATTTAATTGGAAAAATAACTAATTCTGTAGGAGATTATGGAATTAGATATGGGATTGGATATGCGGGAAAATCGTTGGAAATACGGCAATTAGCCTTTGGTAACAACAGAAAGTTTCCCTCAGGTCTAGCGGGGCAAACTGTGTATGTCATTCGCGTATATGGGAAGAGTGATTGTTTTCAAGGAGACTATCAATCAAATCCACTCAAGCCCGGGGATGATTTATGGAAACAAATCTCCAAACTAGGTTTTATGAAAGCGGGGTTAGATTTATTGGAAAAATATGACTAAAACTCCAAAAAAATTGTTCCTATTTGACTGTGATCAAACTTTGTGGAAAACAACCAAGTCAGAGTATCTCAGTCGTATAGCTTCTAAATTTTATGTCAAACGAGGTGTCCTCATCCGAAAATCCGATGGGGTAGTATTCTATCCCCTGAAAGAAGTCAAGAAAATATTTACATCTATAAATGCACATGGAGGAACCGTTGGTATAGTAAGTGACAATAAGCCTGAAGTAGTTATTTCTGTACTAAAACTGCTTGATTGGTGGAAATTTATCGATAAAGAGGCTTTTAATGTTAGATTTTGGGTTGGTCCCTGCCCAAAGGAGATCATGGTACTAGAGATCTTATCTAAACCAAAATTCAGCAAGTTAAATAAAAAGAATGTTTACTGGTTCGATGATGGAGATTACTCAAAAGTGGCCAAAAACATTGGAGTTAATTTTATAAGAGTTTGTATTTAGCAATCCTTATAATCATTTCTAACCTGGTATACTCTACTTTATGAAAACCGCACTTGATCCCAGGCACAAAAAACGAGAAGCTCTGGTTAAGTATTTGTATGCAGCTTCATTCAGGCCCCGGGTCACCAAAGCCATTAAGCCCATTTGGTCTCATCTCAAAACCATTGATCCGTTAATTGTAGAGGTAGCACCGGAGTGGCCAGTTTCCAAGTTAAACCCCATTGATCTGGCTATTCTGCGTTTGGCTATTTGGGAACTTGTGGTTGACAAGCAGGCGCCTGTGAAGGTTATTATAGATGAAGCTATTGAACTGGCTAAAGCCTTTGGGGGAGATACCAGCCCCGGCTTTATTAACGGCGTCCTAGGCACTATATGCAAATCAAAAAAGCTATTACCGAATTCATAAGCGATGAGTTTAAGCTCGATCCCCAAACTTTAAATCCCGATACCAGCTTTACCGCTGATTTAGGTCTGACCCCCGAAGGCCTCTCTGATTTTCTCCAGCGCCTGCAAGACTCTCTCAATATTATTTTGCCTGAAGACAAAGTGCCGGAAGTAAACACCGTCGGCCAGCTTCTCGAGTTAGTCAGTGAAGATGAAGTCGATCTCTAAATACACCCAAGCTTTTGTTCACCGTTCCTACGTCAACGAACATCCGGGCAAGCAGTCTAATGAACGGTTAGAATTTTTGGGGGACTCTGTTCTGTCTCTTGTTATCTCCAATAGGCTGTACAAACTTTTTCCCGACCTGCCTGAAGGCCAATTGACCGCCCGCAGATCATATCTGGTTCAGACCACCACCCTAGCCGAGCGGGCCAAAGATTTAGGCTTAGACAAGCACTTGCTTCTTAGTGCCGGAGAGGAACAGTCCGGAGGCCGCACCAATACCGGCCTTCTGGCCAATACTTTTGAAGCCGTTTTAGGAGCCATGTATTTAGATGACGGTCTTTCTGCCTGTGAAGAATACTTACTCGAGATTTTTCCCGATTCCGAACTGTTAAATTTGGCTCCTTCCCAGGTCAAAGACTCCAAATCGCTTCTCCAAGAAAGAGCTCAATCTCAAAATCTGGGTACTCCCTTCTACAAAGTGTTATCCGCCGAAGGCCCGGACCACGCCCGTAAATTTACGGTCGCCGTATCTGTCAATGGCAAACAGCTGGCTACCGGGCAGGGGACTAGTAAACAACGGGCCGAAGCCGCAGCTGCCACAGCAGCCGTAGCCGTGATATAATTGCTTCCATGTTAGTCATCCGTCTCATGCCCATTGGTAGAAAACACGAAATTCATTACCGGATTGTAGTGGCTCCGGCCAGATCCAAACTTACCGGTATTCCGGTTGCCAATTTAGGTACTCCCCAAAAGTTTGACGCTGCTGCAGTTAAGGAATGGATTGTCAAAGGTGCCCAGCCTAGTGCCGCTATCCGCAAGATATGTCAGATTTCCTGAAGTTTTTACTTACTCCGCTTTTATCCAATCCCGAAGCGTTATCTATTTCCGAAACTCCTTCTGCCCTATACCTCCAAGTAGCCCCGGACGATACTGGCCGGGTCATTGGCAAAAAAGGCGTCATTATTTCCGCCCTGCGTACATTACTGCGTACCTACTGCACTCTTAATAAACTTCCCCACACCACCCTTATTCTGAAAACGGATCAGCCTTAACAGTTTCTCCTGAAGTTGTCGCCACTCCCACTACCGGTGTAATGTAGACTGCTAATTTTTGTTGCAGTTGCTCAACTACACCTGTTAGTATTGGCAACGGCTTATCAGCAACCGCCTCTACAGTTCTTGCCGGCTTCCAAGCCACTTCCAGACCCACCTCCGCCGACTCGCCAGCCAGCTTTACCGACTTTACCGCCAGCAAGGGAATTGTTTGTTGCAGCCGGGTCAGCAAGTCTCTTAATACTGTTAAATCGGCTACTCCCAAACTAAGCGTCAATCCTCCTCCCGTGGCCCATTTGTATCCATTAATACTTACACTGCCTCCGGCCGCCTGCCGGGAAAGGGCCAACAGTGCCGAAACTCTATTTTCGACCGGTACTACACTTTCTAAAAATCCTACCTGTCCTTGGAGTTTATTGACGTCTTGTTCTCCCAAAACCACTGCTTTCTGCCGCAAAGACGCTGCTTGTAACTGTTGCGCCGCTACCTTTTGCTGTTTGACGGCAATTTTTTGCCATATCTGATCAGGTCCGGCTACCAGCCACTGCCAGGAAAAGCCAATCAAAAGCATTACCATCGCAGGGTAAGCCAGCCACAACCATTTCTTCACAACTGCATTTCCGCTACCCATAGCCCCTCCTTAGATCTGGTCAGATTAATAATTTTTGACCCCTTTATTTTTTGTCTAAAAGTCTCAATTACTTGTAAATCAGCAGCTTCAATCGTGGCCACTGTCACATTCTTGTCCGACTTCCAGCTCCATCCCGAGATCTTCACCCCGTCTATTACCTGAGCCAAAAAACCAGCCATTATTTTAGCAGGATCTGCCCGGCCGGTTAAAAAAGAATTGACTACTCCCACTCTCTCATCCACTGCCCGGACTGCAGTTTCGGTTGCTTTCAGGTCCGAAATTTGTTGAGTCAAGGATGCGATTTCCTTTTTTACTGATTCGTCCTGTCTGGTCAAAAACAGCCACCATCCCGCCGACCCGGCAGCCACCAATATATATCCTCCCAGCACAAAACTGCTGATTACCCCCACCACACCTTTGTAGCGCATCCAGTTGGTAATTATATTTTTGGTATCCGGTAGTAGGTTAATCATATTTCCCTCATCGCCAGTCCTATGGCTACTCCGTAAAAGGGTCCGTTGTTGGCAAACGCCTGTTTTTGCGCCTCCTCCATAATTAGATTAGCAAACGGATCACCCACAATTGTTTCCACTCCCAGTA
>JBBUDC010000022.1:0-6244 GCA_038057495.1 Patescibacteria group bacterium | reverse complement strand
AGGGGTGGATTATTGCCGAGATGTCTAAGTTTTCCATTGTGTCCGCGCTCCCACTGGTCGTATTGGCTATCATTAATGTGAACTTAAGAAGAGGTTCAATTTTTAGAAACGCGCTTCTGGTAGGGTTGACGCTTTTTTTCCTTAACGGCGGGGCGGGGATTCCCTTGTGGGGCGGGTTGTTTATAGTGTCAGCAACAGTATTGGTGGTAACGTTTTTAATATCTCCGCTATCGCTTGTCGACAGGCTTAAAAAGACCTTGGGTTTCTCAGTCCTTTCCGTGCTTTTTATTCTAATGCTTAATTTCTACTGGATATATCCCTATATAGCGTCGTATCAATACAATTATGCTCATAAAATTGGTGTGGCCGGAGGCAACGAAGGTGCCATTGCCTGGAGCCAGGAGATAAGCAGAAATGCCAGCTTTACTAATTTGTTCAAACTTCAAGGCATTCCAGATTGGTACGATAACCCTAGCCATCCAAATGCCAATGTACTGTTAACAAACTACTTTTTCTTGCTGCTGGCGGTGGTATTTCCCATTATCGCCTTTGTGGGGTTACTTAACAGTAAAAACCAGACTTATTCTGGCACGGCTTACAAAGCGGTTTTTTTGGCGGTTTTACTAGTGGCCATACCTTTTACAGCCGGTTCTCACCCCCCAACAGGGGTACTGTATAACTTGGCTTTAAAATATGTTCCCGGCTTTCCTATTTTTCGAACTCCATACTACAAATTTGGTATGGCGCTGTGGTTCGCCTTCGCTTATCTGGTAGCAGTAGGTTTGAAACAGCTGACCGTAAAGAGAGCGCCTTTTTTTAGCCTCACTGTCTTTATCATCTTATTGGGCATATATAACTACCCGGTTTTTACAGGAGTGTTTTTTAACTGGTCTAATAAATACTCTACACGAATTAAAGTTCCAGACTATATCCTAGAGGCAAAGAAGGAGCTTGATAGTAATAGTTTTTCCACCAGAACACTCATGCTGCCCCAACTGCATGACGGCAGCAAATACATTGCGTATGATTGGAAGTACTTCAGCCTTTCAAGTATTCCCAGCATATTAAGCCGGAGCTCTGTTGTACTTAATGATGCTGTCTTGAGTGGAAACGAACCCGGGCTCGTTAATGCAATTTACCAACAACTTGAGCGATTCTCTCAATCCTCACTTTTGAAATATACCGTAGTGGACAGAGCCGTTGTCCAAGATGATTTTAGGATTGATGAAAGTATGGATTACTTAATCACCCCAACTAAAGAATCAATATACCGTGAACCGAATACTTCTCTGTCTAAAGAGGCAGGTAGGTGGAAATTTTTCAATATCAGAGATCCTGAAATGAAGCCCCTTATTTATATCCCGCAAAGATTCTCCTATGTTTTGACAGAAACTACACGCCTTGCCCAAGTGACCCAAACCCCAGGGTTCCCTTTGTTGTCGGACGCTTTTGTTTTCAAACACATAAGTAAAGGAAGTGTGCTTGACCCTATTATTGACCGCGAGCGTGTGCAAAATATTACGATTCAGTCTGAATGTTTAAATTGCGAAGAAAGGGGCCGTGTCAACGTTGCTAGGTCAAACCCACCCCCTATCTCTCCCAGCAACCCGTTTTATTTCATTATTGAGACCATAGACGGGCAAAAATACAAAAAGTATAAATTACCGACTGAGAAGATCGATTTTACTCTTGGGATAATGAGTAAGGAGGTGTCGGCCATGGATATCATAATTGCCAATCCTAAAAACAAGAACACAATTAGCTATCTGCTGGCAAAGTGGAGTACCAACGTGAACTCGATTGCCGGTTTTTTCCAAAGTATTGATCAACAAAGCCAAAAGGAAGAATATGCTCGCAGAATTTATTTTTATTATTGGAGTCTGTTAACCAGTGCCCGGAAGTGGCGGGAATTCGAGTTGACTGGACTGGCCCGGTCAGAACTGGGTAAATTTGAGGACTTATTGGGCCGGAGTGTACAGGAATTGCATCTGGCTCCCGAGACTCCCGTTTCTAATTATGACGTCAGAGACAGGCTTTATAGCGTCAGTGTGCCTTATGCGGGCACCTATAAACTAGCAGTCTATAATTTTAAGCCGGATGACCAAAGAACTCTCTTGGGTAGTGTAAACGATGTTCCCCATAGTTTTACTCGGTCAGCTCTTGACAATCATTGGTATTTTAGCGATTCAGTTAATCTGAATGAAGGTGGACAATTAGCGGTTCTACCTGAACTGATAAGAAGAAAGAAATTTTACCCCGGTTTTAAGATTAACGCCCCCGCCAGATCCGCTAAATGCGAGGAAGTCAACTTGGGTCAGGTCAACAACGAGATAGATTACAGTCTTAACTTGGAATATCTAACCCTGTCCGATCGGTTTATAAAGATCGACCTTTTAGAAGTAAATAAACACTTCCCTAAAGGGAATGAAAAGACAATCTATCCTAAAATAAATGCCGCTGATCCATTTTCTTACAAAGTAGACTTCAACTATAAACCGAGTATTCATGCGGAAACTGCGCTTTTACGAATATGCGTAGAGGGAGCTTACGACTTTGTTACTGTGGCTGATTTGAAAGGAGTGCGGGTTGTCGAAAAGTACCCTGACTACTTATTGTTCTTAACACAAGAGAACCCACCAGTTACGCCACCGGGGTACCATCTGCAGTTCGTGGCTCTTAACCAAACAGCTTATCTTGTTAAGGTTTCAGGGGTGGAAGATCAGTTCATTTTGGGTTTTAACTCGAGATTTGATCAACAATGGGGAGTACGGGAAGTGGATATCAATCTTGCCGAACCTTATTTTAAAGGCCAAGAGAAAAGTTATCTGGAGGGGAAGGTTATTGAATATGAGAGACAAGATAAGCATGTGCTGTCGGATTTTGCCTTTAAAAAGGGGGTATCTAAAAGTCCAGACATAGAATTAAACGCATACGGTAACGGTTGGTTGATAAACAGCGACGGAAAAAATGAAATGGCCTTCCTAATTGAGTACCGGCCTCAAAATACTCTTTACAAAACCTTTCTAGTCAGTGTGGTGGCATTATTTGGCCTGGGATTAATTTGGTTAGTGCTTCGTCGTGATGAGTATGAAAGATAAGATAGTAGGTTTTATCCATTTGGAGAGATCAAAAATTATCTTGCTGCTGGCTTTTTACGTCCTTTTTACGGAAGTTATAAAAACTGGGGCCGAAATTTATATTCTTGAGCAGAGTTTAGAACTCAAATTACTTTTGTTTTCGTTAGCCGTAGTTTTGCTATACAAAGTTCCGGAAAGGTTGGTTGTTATTTGTCTAGCAATTTTTTTACTACTTGGTAACTTTGGGGTTCGAATAGGACTCATGATTTATGTGTTCACCTTTTATGCATTCTTTAAATTGCTAAAAAGTGCCATAAAACAGAGACACGAGTAATATGATATCGATTATTATTCCTACCAAAAATGCTGCTGACCATCTGGCTAATTTGTTGGCCTCTTTGGTTGAGCAAACCTACTCAGACTTTGAGGTCATTGTTAATGACGACAAGAGCACTACTGACAATACTGTAAAGTTACTCGGGAAATTCGATAAGAAACTTAAAATAAAATACTTTCGGGAAAACGTTAGCATGGCTCAAGGAAGGAAGAGTGGAGCCGGACATGCGGAAGGGAAATATCAGTTGCATTTGGATGCAGATATGTCTTTATCACCCCAAGTTTTGGAATTCTGCATTAAGGAGATTAACAAAGGCAATGACGCTCTTATAATTCCTGAAATCTCATACGGGAAGGGATTTTGGGCCAAAGTGAAGTCTTTTGAAAGAAGTATGTATGTGGGCGATGAAACAATTGAGTCAGTTCGGTTTGTTAAGGCAAGCGTTTACAACCGCATCGGCGGCCACAATGAAAAGATGGTGTTGTCAGAGGACAAGGATTTAGATTTAAGAATTCGCAAGGCTGGATTCAAAGTGGGGAGAATAAATGAGTTCCTTTATCACAATGAGGGAACCTTGAGTTTAAAAAAAGATTTACAGAAAAAGTTTTTTTATGGTAAAACAGCACACATATATATAGCAGAAAATCCCAAACAAGCCCTCAATCAAGCTAATTTAATCTTCAGAGCCGCATATTTTAGACATTGGAAGAAAATACTGGCAAATCCTACTTTATCACTAGGAATGTTTTTGATGAAAACACTGGAAACACTTGCTGCTCTTTGGGGTTTAATAAATACGATCCAGGTAATATTTACAGATAAGACTTTGGAAAACCTCAAAGACTATGAGCCCATGAAAGAGAGAAGAGTGGAAAAAGACTTGGTTTCGATTATTATTCCAGCTTTAAATGCCAGTAATCACTTAAAAAACTTATTACCCTCGCTTGTAAAACAAACATACAAAAACTTTGAAGTTATAATTAATGATGATATAAAAACTAAAGATGATACCAAACAACTTTTAAATTTTTTTGCCAAGAAAGTCAAATTAAAACATCTCCAAGAAAACATAAGCATGGCCCAAGGTAGAAAATCAGCTTCAGTATCGGCCAAAGGCGAGTACTTGCTTCATCTAGATGCTGATATGAAATTAGCCCCCCAGGTCCTAGAGCAATGTATTAAAAAAATAAAGGGTTTTGATGCCCTGGTTATTCCGGAAGTTTCATATGGAAAAGGTTGGTGGGCAAGTGTAAAGATTTTTGAAAGAAGTATGTATGTTGGGGATGATACTATAGAATCTGCCCGTTTTTTTAAGACCTCCGTTTATAAATCTGTTGGCGGTCATAACGAAAAAATGGTTTTATCCGAAGACAAAGATTTAGATTTAAGAGTTAGAAAATCAGGTTATAATGTTGGCCGAATAAATGAACCCATATATCACAACGAAGGAAATTTTAGTATCTTTAACTCGATGAAGAAAAAATTTTATTATGGCAGAACTGCCAGTATTCTAATGTTGGCCAACCCGGCTTTTGCCCTAAAATATGGAAATATAGTTTTCAGACCTGCCTTTTTTAGAAATTGGAGGAAACTCCTGTCGCACCCTATTTTAGCCTGCAGCGTGTTTTTAATGAAATCTCTTGAGACAATAGCGGGTCTTTCGGGGATGATTACTTCTAAAGCCCCATTTCTCAAAGAGGATATTAAAGTTGGTATTTGGAAATGACATATCCTAAAGTTTCAATCATTATTCTTAACTTTAACCAGAAATTATTCACTCTTGCCTGTCTGACATCTCTTAAAAAGATTACTTACCCAAATTACGAAGTAATTTTAGTAGACAATAATTCCAATGACGGCTCTGCGGAAGCCATTGCCAAAAAATTCCCGGAGATAACACTTGTCCGAAGTAAAGAAAATCTGGGTTATGCAGGAGGAAACAACCTTGGGTTCAAAAAAACCTCTGCCGAATACGTGTTAATCCTTAATAATGATACCAAAGTGACACTTGGATTCTTAGAGCCATTAGTCAGAGACATGTTAAATGATTCCTCACTGGGAATAGTTCAAAGTAAGATTTTTACTATGGATAACCCTGAACTTCTGGATGGGGTTGTTTCTTACCAAACAGCCACTGGATTTCTTTATCACAAGGGATATTTAGATGTAGACAAAACTGAATACGCCAAACTTCTGTACACCTTTTCTGCTAAAGGAGCCTGCATCTTAATTCGACGTGAGGCTTTGAAACTTGGCCTATTTGACCCTGATTATTTTGCATATTTTGAAGAGACTGATTTATGTTGGAGGACTTGGATTTTGGGGTATAAGGTGGCCTTTGAGCCAGGTTCTATTATCTACCATAAAATGGGAGCAACTAGCAGTACCATGCGTAGTGCCTTCATCAACTATCACTCGTTTAAAAATAGGATTAGAACCATCATTAAAAACACTGGCCCTTACACTCTGTTGTGGATGTTACCAATTCACATTACTACCTGTTTAGGATTAGTTGTATTTTTCTTATTCTCAGATCAATACAATGGCTCTCTAAGCATTTTGAGAGCAATCTGGTGGAACATTCGAATGGCAAACGAGACTTGGAAGCAAAGAAAAAAGGTTCAATCAGAAAGAAAAATTTCTGATAACGAAATTTTTAATCAAGTTATGAAAAATCCCCCTTTATCATTTTACTCTCATCATCTCTCATTAATTAAAGGAAATCTAACAAAGTGATTATTCTTTCCAGCCATCTGGGCAGTTAGAATACCAACGTACTAAGGCTCTGACAGAATCTTCAAGATTTCTTTTTGGCTCCCACTTCAAAATT
>JBBUDC010000021.1:0-4535 GCA_038057495.1 Patescibacteria group bacterium | reverse complement strand
GGCCGAAGGCCGAGCTAATCAAATGAAGTTCGACATTTTCTGTAAACCGTCAGCAATGATTTACAAAAGATTGCCGCTAGAAGAATTTATGGCTATATACCACAAAGTTCCTCGCGCAGCCGTAGATGTGGTTATTAAATCAGACGAAGGCATCTTGTTAACAAAAAGGTCAATTCCCTCTTTTAAGGGATTGTGGCACACTCCGGGCGGGACCATTCTTTTTAATGAACCGATTTCAAGCGCCATTGATAGAATTACTAAGGAAGAATTGGGAGTTAAGGTGAATGTAATTAGACACTTGGGAGTAATTGAATATTATGAAGACGATGGCAGGCATACAATAAGTAATGTGTATTTAGCTGAAATAAATGAAGGAACCCCTAAAGGAAGTAAACAGGCAAAAGAGGTTGCTTTTTTCAAAAAACTTCCCAAGAATTGTAACCCATTTCAAAAGAAGTTATTATCCCATTACCAGAAAACTACATCCGGGAGGTAAAGTATACTAAGCATTAATTTCTGGTGATGGTGTAGGTTGTGGGGTGATAGAGGAAGATGACGGGAACTTCTTCGGTAATGAATTTTTGCAGCTCGGCGTAGATAGTTTTGCGGGAAGTGGTGTCGATAGTTTTACGCCCATCTTCAAGTAATTTGTCAGCCCGGGGCCGGTTGAAATGGGTAATGTTGGTGCTTTGGGTGGAGTGCCACAGGTTATACTGATCCGGATCTAAAGGAATGGCCTGGGCGATTACAAGAATAGAAAAATCTGTAGGAACTTCGGGAATGACTTGAATCTGGGTAGGCACACCTAAAATATCCCAATCTGACTTGATGTTTTCAGCAATAGATAAATATAAAGGGAGTACGGAAATGGTAACCTTTTGAGGGACTTTTTCCACCTTGTCTAAAAGTTGTTTTGCCCGGGTAAGATCGTAGTCGTATTTTTTGACGTCACCGTTGTAAGCCCACGAGGTGGGTGAAATAGGGCTGATTGCCCGATTGGTCCAACGGGACTTATCTATTGCATAAGCCAGAGCCTGTCTTAAGCTCTTGCCTGATTGGCCAGAAAAATCCGGGGATTGAGTATTGAAAAATACGCCGATATACCTATCCTTTTGGACATAGGACGACACCTCGGTAGACGGCCAATCTTCCAAATCTGACAGCTCTTGAATATCTTCTACCGCATTGGCAGTCCCGAGTTTGAAAGCCAGCCTGGCCTGTTGTTCTGAAGGATAGAAATAATATTTGATTTTAGATAGACGGGAAGACTGATCAATTGGTGAAAGTAAAATAGATTCGATAATTTGGCCGGTTTTTTTGACACGATTAACTTTATACGAACCTGCTCCCAATAATCCGGATTTAAAGACCGGCTTGGACAAAACTAATGGAAGAGGAGAAAAAGGTTCTTTAAGTTTCATTACTAAATGGCTGGAGTCTGGGTATGACACTTCTAAGTCTTTGAAATGATAAGTAATATCCTTACTTTTGATTGGGGTACCGTCTTGCCATTTTATGTTTGGAGCAAGTTCAAAAGTGTAAACTTTACCACTTTCATCAATGCTCCAGGATTTTGCCAGTCCTGCGGCCGGCATGCCGTCGGGTGTCAGGGTAGTCAGACCCAAGCTAATTTTGCTTTGAAGTGAGAGAGGCAGATCCAAAAGGCTGTAACGGCCAACCTGGGCGATGATGTAGGTATCTCTAAACTTAGGGATGACCGGCAAGAATTTGGGTGCCAAAAAAAAAGAGGCTGAACCTAAAAATGCCCCTAAAAATACCGGAAGATAATACTTCGTTAAAAAAGCTTTGAGTAACCGTGAGAAAAATCTAATTCTCATGCAAGCTGTGCGACCACTGAAAGCAGGACGAAAGCTATGGCTAATGCGACCGTGAGCTTGAAAATTAAGCCCTCAACTCCCCTTTTTGAGTGGTAGGAAATGGAACCGAAGGTTCTGCCCAGTCCCGTCCCCTTGGCCTGTAAAAGAATTAAAACAGTGAGGCAGATACCGATCACAATTTGGCTTAGTAAGAGAGCTGATTTCATGTCTGTATTATACCTTAGTTAGTCTTGGAGCAGCCAATAGAGAAAATGAAAAACCAGGGTGAGCGTAAAAGTAACCACTATGAAAGCTCCAAAAGCGGTGAAATGCATAGGAGGCAGAATTAAAAATTTAAGGTTTAACCCCGGGAAAGTGAAGGCGTGAATTTGCAAGTTGGGAACCATTAAAGTTACTACATACAGTGTGACCAAGTTGGCTACCCAGCGAAACACTCCGAGAGTAACTAAATGGATAGGAAGGAGAAGAAGATTAATAATGGGTCTGACAAACAGATTTACTAAGGCGATGGCCAATGAAGCCATGAGAAGGGTCTGGTAACCTCCTACATAAGTAATTACCCCTGATAATATCTGGGCTGCCAGGTAGATGCTGGCAAGGTTGATGGCAATTGAGCGCAGCAGGAGTCTAAGCATGTATCTTTATTATTACTGATCGGTGTTTGTGATGCAAACGGCGGGAGAAACGATGGGCTTCGTCCCGCAGACGTTGCAGAAGTTGAAGACCGGGATGGCGATTATCAAGTTTGATTTCTCGGCCGTCAGAAGTGTATATAACTTCTTCTTTTTTTGCTAAACCAATGGTGGGAATATCCCAAGCAACAATTGATAATTGGGATTTGCCTCCGTCCAGAACTATTAAATCAGGTTTCGGCCAATCATTTCGGCGTAATCGGCGAGTCAGCGCCTCAGATAGCATGACCACATCGTTTGGCCCTGGTGAGTGAATGGTGAAATGACGGTAATTTTTGGATGTAATTTCCCCATCTATAGCGACTGTCATGGCAGCTGTAGCGGAACTTCCGGAAAGATTGGCCACGTCGAAGCACTCAATACGGTGTAATGAGTTATTGGTTATTGGTTCATAGTTCATAGATAGCCGTAGGGAATCGAGGGCTTCTTGACGGAGATCTGCTTGTAAATTTGGGTTGGTAACATACTCTTCTGGTGGGGTGGGTTGGTATATTAAATTACGCAGTGCGGCAGCTGCTTCGAAATCCTGAGATTTTACGGCGGCACTCATGACTTGTTTAAATTGACCGCGCAAGAGCTGTTTTAGTTTAGAAATATTTTTGAGATAGTCTTTACGGGTAGTTTTGGGATCGTCCGGACAGGGAGAACAAAGACCTAAATGACGGTAAAAACAAGGACTTTCACTGTGATACGGAGTAACTTTACGAAACGATTTAAGAATTTGCCTGGCAATAAATCCGGTTAAGAATGGTCCAGCGATAGCGTCAGGGGAGATGTGGTTGATAACGGGTTTGGGAAATTTGTCTGGAGTGATATGAATGTAGTAAGGAGATTTGTCGTCTTTAGAAATAAGGTTGTAGTGGGGTTTAAACTTTTTAATAAGTTTGGATTCAAGAAGCAGGGCTTCAATTTCTGACCCCACCTCGATGTGCTCAAGCGAGGCTATTTGAGACACCATGAGAGCGGTCTTGGGGCCTAATTTAATAGGCGGCTGGAAATAGGAGGAAACCCTTTTTTTGAGATTTTTGGCTTTACCGACGTAAATGATGACCCCTGACGAGCCTTTGAAGATATAAACACCCGGTAACGATGGTAAATGAGATAGTGAGAGCAAGGCTAATTTGCCAAGGAAGAAATAACCGCCGAGGGATATTATAAGTCATAACTGTTTGAGTAGAGAAATCAAAGGGCTTAGTAAGGGTGTAGGTGTAGGGAACTGACAGACGGCTAAAGGGCGGAACTGTGACCGGACTTAAGTAGACGGCTTGACCGTTGGGATTTTCAAAAACCAAATTGAATTTGGCCGGGATAAAGGGAAGTATTAATAAGGGATTTTCCCAGTGTTGAGTGAGAATGGCGTTGGGGTAATCTTTGTAGGAAGAATAGCTGACTTTGATGTTTTTCCCGGTAAAAACGGGGGTATCGTCTGCCTGGCCATGAATTGCAAAGGCAAAATGATTAAAATCCAGCTTGTGAAAATAATCTACTCCTCCGGTGGTTTTGGCCCAGGTGGGATCCACACTAATCCAGACCTCGCGGCCGGTGTCCCAATATTGAGGCCAGGCGTGTAAAACGTCGGTGACCAGGCTTAGGGGTCGGAGCCTGGTATCGGTGGTATAGGCATAGCCGTTGACCTCCCTAGCAGGAATACCGGCTGCTCTGGCTAGAGTAATAAATAAATCAGTGAATTCAGTGCACAGGCCTTTTTGCAATGTTAGGGCACTTACAGCCCCCCGGCGGTTTGAACTTAAGGTGTAATCATATTCCAAAGTCGAAACTACATAATTATATATTTTCTCCGGAGTATTTAATGATTTAGTAAGTGCAGTAATTTGCGGATCGGCTGAAGGCCAAAAACGGGTGGGTTTGAGGTAGACCGAAAGATCGTTTTTTGAAGTCTCTGGAAAACTTGTTAAGGGTTCGGGAAGAATATGCACTTGACCGCGGGCAGTGATATCTAAAGATTGTTTTGATTTGAGTTTGTAAGTAGCCAGCCAGTTACCGT
>JBBUDC010000020.1:0-1703 GCA_038057495.1 Patescibacteria group bacterium | reverse complement strand
GCACAAGCTTGCCTGCGCAAGCAGGTGATACAATAATCATATGTTGCTGCCCGTAATACTAGTTTCTCTTTTTGCTCTTCAATCAAATTACCGCCAGGCTTACCAACAGTATTTGTTGGCCAAAAATCAATATCAGCAATATCAGACCGAAAACACCCGTCTTACAGCCATCTCTTCCCTCAAGACTCTTTTGTCATCCCGAAACGATCTACAGCTTGCGTATCTAAAAAATCTCCGTCAAGCTTTAGCAGATTCAACCAATATAGCCAATTATTCCCAAACTACGTTGTATTTAAATCTGGAAAAAGAACTTTCTACCCTCGAACAATTTTCGTCTGATATCTCTGGTATCACTTCTCTTTCTCAAGCCAAAGACCTGTCTCAATCTTGGCAGATGCGCCTTCCCGTATCAGACACTCTAAGTCAATCCACCAAAAACCAAATTTTGATAGCCAGGCTGCAAAAACTGCAAGACTCACTTCTGCCTTACATAGATTCGGCCTCTCCGTCATCTACTTTAGATTTGATTAAATCCAAGTTACAAGCTGCCCAAACCGACAAGCCCCAAGTTAAATACGATCTACTTAAAGAGGCATCCAGCCTTCTGGTTCAATTATATGCCCAAAAGTAAATTCATCTGGCTGCTTCTTCCCGGGTTTATCTTTTTAAGTTTACTGGCTTTTCTTATCTCCAAAGCTCCGCGCCAAACTGCTGTTTCCACTTCGTCTCAACCAGGTAACAAAACTCCTGCAGTCACAAATACCACAAACTCTCGTGTTCCCTCCCAACTACAAACTCTCCAAGAACAAATTAAATCTTTCCGTCTCACTGATCCGGAACTTGCCGCTCCCTCCTTCGACCGCAATCTCGATATTCCTACCGAATAAATTGGTAATATTTGTCTCCCAAAAATCCCGTTATCTCCGGCCGAATTAGTTCTCCGCCCAAAAGTTGCGCCGGATATATCGTGAACCCTCCATACTTTTTATTTATCTTATCTACAGAGTTTAATAATTTTTGTCTTTGATTAAAAATTAAAAATTGGTAATTAAAAATTAAGTTCGATATAGTCACCCCCGCAAACCTAATTTCCAATAGGGGATTAGCGTTATACTCTTTAATCAATAAATCGTAGATGATTTTCGGATCATCGGTAGGTATTTTAACAGTCACTCTGTAATGCCCCTCTCCTGGCCAACGGCCCGAGCGAAGCGAGATATTAGGAGAGGGGTTAGGGGTGAGGTACAACGAATATGTGCGTCCGCACATATTCATCTCTCTTAATTTTCCCGCCGCCTCCTCCACCAAATTCCTAATTAACCTTAGCACTTGGCCCTTAGCACCTAGCACTTTATACGTCGTGTATGTTCTCGACACACTTTTAGCGGGTTGCAAATCTTCCACCGTTACTAAGGGGTTTTCTTCCCGCAGCCACACCAAATCCGCGATTTCCTTCGGCAGCTCCCGTTGCCTGGCTTCCCCCAGCGTCCTAACTCCCATACACTGGAGCATGGTAGTTCTAGCCCGCCCGATTCCGCACACCTCCTCCACCGCCACGTTTTTTGTCTCTTCTAGATAATTTTCCGGGGAAAACATAGTTAATCCATCCGGTTTATGCATCTCTGAAGCCAATTTAGCCAAAATTTTGCTCCAAGCCACCCCCACCGAACAGCGCATCCATTCTCCCAATTCCTGTCGCACCC
>JBBUDC010000019.1:0-2997 GCA_038057495.1 Patescibacteria group bacterium | reverse complement strand
AAGAAAGAACGGAACTGCTGATTGGCAAAATGAAAAAGACCAAAAACAACGATGAGTTTTTAGATAGCCTGACAAAGTCAGGATAGAATTTATTTCTTGTAAATGTTTCCCCGATAATCAATATCTATAATTTCGATGGTTTTAGATTGAGACCCGAAGGTATAAATGATTCGCAGCGGCCAAGCATAGATACTGTGTTGACTGGCGTGCTCTCCTTGTAACAGCTTGCCTATAAGTGGGTTAATTACAACCGTCTCTATTTTTCTTTTGGCTTTAGTTTTTTTTGCGGGACCTATTCTCCTGAGGTGTTTAATTGACGTGGGGGAGTAGATTAACTCCATGTATTACCATCCTATCATCTTATTGGCCTTGCTGGCAGGAATTCCCTTGCCTGCTTTGAGTTCTTTTACCCCTTTTTTGATGCTGGCAACCAGTTTGGGGTTGGACATAATGTCCAATGTTTCCAACCAGCCTGCGTACTCTTCGGCGGACATAATGACGGCTTTTTGCCGGCCGCGCAGAGTAATGGTGAATTGGCGCAATTGATCATTAACCTCATCCAGGATTTGGTAGAAGTTAGCCCGGGCCTCGTTGGCGGGGATTATGGTAGAAAGAGTGTTCACAATGAAATGGTACCAATGATGGTACTAGTTGTCAAGGAGTATAATTTGGAATTTGGTGATTGACATATTATTCATACTATGGTATACATGGTATGTATGAACAAGATGATAGTGACAAATTTACGGATTCCGGAGACGGATTATTTGCGAGTTAAGGAGAGGGCTTTGGATTTAGAGATGAGTGTAAACGAGTATTTGAATTATTTGGTGAAGGAGGTTGCGCCAAAGAATGTTATGTTTATGAGGGTAAGAAAGAAAAAATCGATGTATCAGGCTTTAATGAACTTGGCAAAGGCTTCTTATAAGAGAAAACCAATGGGCGCTTCTGAAGAAGATAAAATAATTTATGACACTAAATAGAGTATTTATAGATACGAGCTATTTTAAAGCGGGGATTGACGAAAAAGACGAGTTTCACACGAGGGCGCTGGCAATAGCGGCTAAATTGGAGGAAGAAGAAGCGGAATTCGTAACCACGAATTTTGTATTAGACGAAGCTTTTACTTTATTGAGAATTAAAAGTGGAGTTGAGTCGGCCCGAAAGTTTTATAAATTCCTGGCGGAAACAGGGAATGAGATTGAACTTGTCAGAGTATCCGCAAAGGATGAAAAAAGAGCCTGGAATTGGTTTTGGAATGATTGGAGCAAACTTTCTTTTACGGATTGCACGTCGTTTGCGGTGATGGAGCGGCTGGGGATAAAAAGGGCGGCGACGTTTGACGACCATTTTGCTAAGGCAAGGTTTGAGACGACAATGTGATATTATCTGTGGATGGATTGGGGAGAAAAAGTTAGGGAGAATTTACAGAAGAGGAGAGAGATTTTGGAGAGAGCATTGGTAGAGGCAAGACAAGCCCAAAAGGATGCGCCAAGTGCGATGGAGTCGGCTTCAAATACAACCAGATCAGAGATGGAAAAACTGGGAGAGAGCGAAAAAAGACTGGAGAATTACGAGCCGAAATATTTTGAGGTAGATGGTCGAAAGATAGTGCTGGTGCCGGAGGGGATGGGAGGAGACAAGATAGGAGAGGTGTTGCTGGTTTCTGAAACTACGCCATTAGGGCAGAAACTAGCGTTTCCAAATGCCAAGAACGGGAACCTTTTATCAGGAGGCAGTAGTTAGGAGTTAGGAATTGGCGAGTGGCAGAGATAAGTTTTTCTTGGGAGTTGAAGTGTTGACCGAGTTTGGAAGTAGCGGGACCGAGAGTTAGAAAGTGTTTGATGCCTTTTTGGGTTACATATTTACCAATGGCAGCGTGAGCGGATTCCTTGTAAGATCCCAATTCGTTCATTTGGGCAAAGACAAAAACAGGTGTCTGGTTTTTTTCTTTGGATAGCTTAACAAGATAGTCGATGGCAAATTTGGTAGCAGTGGGGTTGGCGTTGTAAGAATCGTCGATGATGGTAGATCCTGAAGGATGGTTGATTATTTGCAGACGATGGGGTGGAGGAGAGAAATGACTAAGATCTGGTTTGATGCCGAGGATTCTGGCGACTTGCTTGGCTATCTCCACGGCGTTTGAGGAAAAGTCGATGACGTGTTTGGCAAATTTGGTGATTTTGAGTTTTTCGGATTTGATGGTTTGAAGATCTTTGAGAAATTCAGTGTGAGCCAGGCCGAAACCAGTGATTACGGCAATATCTACGGGGGCTAGCCAGAGATAGAAATCCATCTCGCCGAGATGCTCGATGCCCATTTCTAGAATTAGGTATTTGGTACCAAGAGGAGTAGCTAAAATTGTGGCGGGAATGTTGTAAACAGGGTCAATATTGGCAAGAGTGGCTACAGATTTGGGAAGTACGGCTTTGAGGGCCTCTTTGGTGGTAGTCTTGCCAAATGAGCCGGTAATGCCAATAACTGTGGTTCCTGTAACCTTGAGTAGCCTCAAATAGCCTCTGGCGGCCTGGCGACGCAGGGGATGGACAAAATAATCAAGAAAGAAATTATGGCGGGTGGAAGCTTCGGGGATGGGACCGGTCCAGGCGGAAAACATGGCTTTATTTTAGCATGGCTAACTGGATCAGTCGGTCAAGGAGTTGGGAGTAAGGAAGACCAGATGCTTCCCAGAGCTTGGGGTACATGCTGATGTTGGTGAAACCGGGAATGGTATTGAGTTCGTTGATATAAAGATCGCTACCCTTAAGGAAAAAATCTACTCTGGCCATACCTTCACAACAAAGAGTTTTAAAGGCGGTAACGGCTAAGTCTTGAACTTGTTTGGTCAAAGCAGGAGAAAGGGGAGCGGGAATCACAAGTTTAGCCCCTTCTGGATCTAAATATTTGGCTTTGTAGGTATAAAAGTCGTCGTTGGGGATGATTTCTCCGGGGACGGAGGCACGACCGTCTAATACAGAACATTCGATTTCCCGGCCA
>JBBUDC010000018.1:0-7898 GCA_038057495.1 Patescibacteria group bacterium | reverse complement strand
TGGATTTCGGTGGGCGGGGGAGCAATGCTGGAATTTTTAGCAACCGGGACTCTTCCTGGTATCGAAGCGGTGTTATCATAAAGATATGGTAAAAGTGGCGATTAATGGATTCGGGAGGATTGGGAGATTGGCTTTCCGGATTTGGCTTCTGAAACACGCCAATGAGATGCAGGTAGTTGCCATTAACACTTCCGGATCCATGAATACGGCCGGATGGTGTCATTTGTTGATGCATGACACTACCTATAGACGGTTCGAGATACAAGTGACAAGTGACAAAGAAAATTTGATTATTGAGAGCATGGGACTGAAAATTCCGGTGCTAGCACAAAAGGACCCGGAGCTTTTGCCCTGGACTAAATACGGAGTAGATGTAGTGATGGAGTGCACGGGTAAATTTACAGATGAGATAGGGGCTTTGAAACACGCCAAAGCCGGGGCAAAAAAAGTGATAATTTCTGCTCCCCACAAAGGGGGAAATGTAGGCACGTACGTGCTAGGAGTTAGTAGTCAGGAGTCAGGGGCTAGTCCGATTGTAATTAGTAACGCTTCCTGCACTACTAACTGCGTGACGCCGGTGGCGGCAGTGATGCAGGCGAAATTCGGCATCAAAAAAGCCATGATGACCACAGTGCACGCGTATACTGATGACCAGGTGTTGCAAGACGGATCACATAAAGATTTACGAAGAGCCAGGGCGGCGGCGGCCAATATAGTTCCTACTTCTACAGGAGCGGCTATTGCCACGACGGAAGTAATACCGGAACTCAAAGGACTATTTGATGGAATAAGTTTGCGGGTGCCGGTACTGACGGGATCGATAACAGACTTTGTAATAGTAACAAAGCGACAAGTGACAAGAGAAGAAGTAAACCAGGCGTTTGTGGAGGCGGCCAGTGAGCCCAGATATAAAGGAATTCTCGGTGTAAGTAATGAGCATTTGGTATCTTCGGACATTATCGGCAGTTCATACAGCGCCATCGTTGATCCGGAATTTACCCAGGTTATCGATGGCGATCTGGTGAAAGTGTTGGCCTGGTATGACAATGAGTGGGGGTATGCCAATAGGTTGGTAGAGCAGACTATTATATTTGGACAAGAGACTAAGTAACTAAGAAATTAAGCGATTAAGGGATTAAGATACTAAGTATGGGAATGTCGTTTACAGATTTAAATATTTGGAAAAAAGGACACTCACTGGTTTTGAAGATTTACCAGATAAGCTCGGATTTTCCGGTCGGGGAAAAGTATGGACTGACTGATCAGATAAGAAGATCGGCCAATTCGGTGATAGCAAATATAGCTGAATCGTTTGGAAGGTATCATTTTGCTGATAAATGCAGGGTTTTGTATCAGGCACGCGGTGAGTGTGTGGAAACACAAAGCCACCTTTCGGTTGCCAGGGGATTGGGTTATATTAAAGAGGCTGACTTTGTATTCCTAGACAAGGAATATGAGGGTTTGGGTGTAGGAATAAACTCTTATATTTCTAGTTTAAAAACTTAATAACTTAGTCTCTTAGTTTCTTAATAACTTTTTATTATGCAAATAATACCGGCGATATTGACGAGTGATCCTTTGGAGCTAGATTCTTTGTTGCGACAGGTTGGAGATAGTAAGAAATATTCCCGGGTGCAGATTGATTTTGTGGATGGGGAATATGCGGCCAACAGGACATTTAAACCCATGGAGGCAGATTTGATTCCATACTTGCCTTTGAAATTTGATGCCCACTTGATGGTGACGGAAAACAACATCGTAGAGTGGTCTTTGATGGCGGAGAAATTTGGCTTTGAGAGAGTGATTGCTCAAGTGGAGGCAATATCGCATCCTGAAGAATTTACAGCATTGGCATTGGACGTGCATTCGCCGGTACGGACAATTGAGCCGTATCTTAAAAGGTTAAAACTTGTCGTGGTGATGGCGGTGGAGCCGGGATTTGGGGGACAAGAGTTTAGTGACGAAGTGATTAAGAAGATTAAGAGACTAAGCAGTCTAAGAGATCAGTCTAAGTCTAAGTATAAGTATGAGATTTGTGTGGATGGGGGAATAGAGCAGGAACATTTGCCAATTTTGCAGCAAGCTGGCGCAGATTCGGTAGCCGTGGGAGTAAAGCGGGTGTTAGAATGGATTTAATGCCCGACCTGGTGGAAAAAAAGATAAAAACGGTGGCGTGCTTGGGATTTGCTGACGCCACACCCGAAGACCCGTTGTTTAAAGAAGCGTACGGGGTGGGAATGGCCTTGGCCAAAGCGGGGTATGTGGTAGCCAATGGGGGAGGACCGGGGGTAATGCGGGCAACATCGGAAGGGGCAAAAGCGGCAGGAGGACACGTGGTGGGGGTAACTTTTTACCCTAAAGACGTGGCTAATTTTGAAGGTAAAGACAAAAACAATCCTATCGATGAGGAAATAAAGGCAAATAATTATTTGGAAAGAACCCTGAAACTTCTGGATGTAAGCCAGGCGTATGTGATTTTTAAGGGAGGGACGGGAACGATTTCGGAATTCGGGATGGCGTGGGGATTAGCGAGGCTTTACTTTGGGCATCACAAACCCTTGATTTTGTTTGGTAAATTTTGGGAGAATATTATGGCGACATTTTTGTCCAATATGCGGATGCGACCAGAAGAGTTTCAAGTTTACCGGGTAGTGGAGACACCGGAAGAAGTAGTTAAGTCTTTGGAGATATTTGAATATATGCTGGAACACGAGCCGCATGTTTTTAATCCGGCCGAGAAACCATTTGAGGTCTAGGGGAAGTAACGCCCCCTCATTCCCCCTCTTAATTTAAGAGGGGGACGCAAGGGGGAGTTATAAAAAAATGTTAAACGATAAACAAATTTTAAAATTAGAAGAAATCGCGAATGAAATCCGCCAAGACATTATTAAGATGTTGTTGGAAGCGGGGAGTGGGCACTCGGCAGGATCACTGGGCATGGCAGATGTATTTACAGCACTGTATTTGGGGGGGGTGTTAAATTTTGATCCAAAGGATCCTTGGAAGAAAGACAGAGACAGAGTGATTTTGTCCAACGGGCATATTTGTCCGGTGTGGTATGCGACGTTGGCACATGCAGGATTTTTTTCTCACGACAAATTAATAACTCTAAGAAAATTGGGCAGCGGCTTGCAGGGGCATCCGCACTACCGGGAACTGCCGGGAGTGGAAAACACGGGGGGACCTTTGGGACAAGGATTGTCGCAAGCCATTGGACATGCACTAGCGGCTAGAATGGAGGGGGCTTCGTGGAGAGTATATGCCATGATGAGTGACGGAGAACTAGACGAGGGACAAACCTGGGAAGCCATTATGCTGGCCGGAAAAAATAACCTGCATAATCTGACGGCCATCGTGGACCGGAATAATATCCAGATTGACGGATTTACGGAGGACATTATGCCTTTGGAAAACCTGGTAGATAAATGGACGGCGTTTAATTGGTCGGTAATTGAAATTAACGGACACGATATTCCCGAAATAATTGCGGCCATCGAGAAAGCCAAGACTATTTTTGAAAACCCGACGGTGATTATTGCCCACACCATTCCCGGTAAGGGAGTAGATTTTATGGAAGGGAAATTTGAATGGCATGGTAAACCACCGAAAGCGGAGGAAGCGAAAGAAGCGTTACATCAGTTGCGGACGCTAGGAGGAAAAATCCAATCGGAACACCAATAACGCCCCCTCATTCCCCCTCTTAATTTAAGAGGGGGACGCAAGGGGGAGTTACTTAAAAAACTATGAAACTAAATCCAAAGCTATTTGATAAAGACGTGGAAACGGTGCCGACGAGAAATGGATATGGAGAAGGGGTAGTGGAGCTGGGGGAGAAGAATAAAGATGTGGTGGTGCTAACAGGGGATTTGAAAGAAAGCACCAGAGTAGAAGAATTCGCCAAAAGATGGCCGGAAAGATTTATTGAATGTGGAGTAGCAGAACAGAACATGATGGGAATTGCGGCGGGATTGGCTGCGGCCGGCAAAATTCCTTTTGTGTCTTCGTATGCGGTATTTTCTCCGGGGCGGAGTTGGGATCAACTGCGCGTTTCGGTTTGTTACTCAAACTTAAACGTTAATATAGTAGGAGCACACACCGGAGTATCAGTAGGACCAGATGGGGCCACACATCAAGCTCTGGAAGACATTGCCATTACCCGGGTGTTACCAAATATGACGGTGGTGGTACCATGTGATGCAATTGAGACAAAAAAGGCGACATTGGCAGCGGCGAAGCGATTAGGGCCTTATTACAGCCGGTTTACGCGGGAAAAAACGCCGGTAATAACCACGGCCGAAACTCCGTTTGAAATAGGGAAAGCAGAAGTATTTGCAGATTATGGTGATGATGCGGCTATAGTGGCATGTGGACCTTTGGTGTATCAATCACTGGTGGCGGCAAAAGAACTGGAGAAAGAGGGGATAAAAGTCAGAGTCATAAATAACCACACCATAAAACCTATGGATGTAACAACTGTCATGGAAGCAGCCAGGGATTGTGGAGCAATAGTAACAGTAGAAGAACATCAAGTAATGGGAGGGATGGGATCGGCGGTGGCGGAGGTGTTGGCCAAGAATTACCCGGTCCCAATGGAATTTATCGGGATGCCGGATTGTTTTGGGGAATCCGGTCAACCTGAAGAACTACTAGAAAAATATGGGATGAGTGTGATTAAAATAAAAGAAGCAGTTAGAAAAGTAATATCACGGAAGAAGGTGATTTAAGTGGCGGTTAAAAAAACACAAAAATTAATGAAACAATGTGAAGCTTGTGGTTGCACCTGCAATGGCAAGTGGGCTACTTTTGGTTGGGGAGTACTTCTGGTTGGTGGACTGGGACATATGCTTCCTGTCCAGATGGCTCCAGTTTTAAATTGGTCTTTGTGGGGAGTGTCAGTGCAAGTGGTGGTAGGTGTACTATCAGTCGTATTTGCTCTGTATTTCCTACTGGGAAATGAGTAAACTCAAAATACATGGTTGATGTAGGAAAAATTTCCCGAGATGGGAAGATAATGCTCCTGGCGTACGACCAGGGGTTTGAACATGGGCCGACAGACTTCAACGAAGAGAACGCCGATCCCAATTTCATTATTGATATTGCCAAGAAAACCGGAGTGTACACTGGAATTGTGTTTCAGGAAGGGATAGCGGAAAAGTATGCAGCGCCCATACCACTGGTGGTGAAATTAAATGGCAAGACGAGTTTCCACAAAGGAGAGGAGCCGGTTTCTTTGCAATTATGTACGGTGGAAAAAGCAGCTGGTTTGGGAGCAGTGGCGGTGGGGTACACCATATATGTGGGTAGTGAGCACGAAGAGGAAATGATGAAAGAATTTTCTAGAATTGAAGATGAGGCCCACGCCAAGGATTTGGTGGTGATTGCTTGGATGTACCCGCGGGGCAAGCATGTGGAAGGGAAAGAGACCAGTCGGGATGTGGTGGCGTATGCTTCGAGGTTGGCGCTTGAGTTGGGAGCGGACGTAGCTAAGTTGCCGTATACGGGTGACGTGGAAAGTTTTTCTTGGGTGATTAAAAATGCAGGTAAAACTTTGGTGGTGGCTCAGGGGGGGACGAAGATCGAAGAGACTAAGTTGATTGAAGAGATTAAGGATATTATGAGCGCTGGGGCGGTGGGGATGGCCATAGGGAGAAACATCTGGCAATCCAGCGATCCCGTTGGCTTGTCAAAAAAGATCGCGGAGGTAATCTGGCGATGAAATACGATATGCTGTCATTGGGACCTGCCCGGATGGACGTCTTTATAAAGTTGCCGGATGTAGAAGTAGATGAAGTTTGCAGTATTGACCGCAAAAGGTGCGTGATTGAGCTGGGTTTTGGGGAAAAAATTGCCGTCAGGGGGGTGGAGTTTGTAGTAGGAGGAAACACAGGCAACAATGCAGTAGGATTATCCAGATTGGGACACAAAGTGGCTATGGCAGGAAATATGGGGGACAGCTGGACCGACAAACAGGCGTTGGAGATGCTCAAAAGTGAAGGAGTAGACACACAATATGTGGGAATCGTGCCTGGTAAAAGCGGGTTTGGAGTAATTATTAATTATCAGGAAGAAAGAACAATTTTGTCGTATTATCCGGTGGCTGCGGATGGATTTAAGGTAGGGGAGGATGTGCAAGCAGAGTGGATGTATCTGACTACTGCAGGAGAGGATTTTGAGATGTTTTACAAAGAGGCAGTTGATTGGGCTGGCAAAAATGGAACTAAGATTGCGTTTAATCCGGGAACACGGCAGATTAAATTGGGAGTGGAGAAGTTGATGTTTGCCTATAGGAATGCACAAGTATTATTTGTAAACCGGGAGGAAGCAGGAAAACTATTGAGCATGGATACGGGAGACATAAAAGCGCTTTTGGTAGGGCTGCAGAAATTAGGGCCAAAAATTGTAGTGATAACAGATGGACCAGCAGGAACGTATGCATATGACGGAACCAAGTTTTTGCTCATGCCCATTGTAGAGGCACCCGTCGTAGAAAGAACCGGAGCAGGTGATGCTTTTGGGTCAGGATTTCTGGGGGCATGTATGCAAGGCAAATCTCTGGAAGAAGCTTTGAAATGGGGAACGGTTAATTCAGCTTCAGTTCTTGGGTATGTGGGTCCTCAAGCCGGTCTTCTGACTGCTGACAAAATGCAAGAATGGTTAGTTAAAGCTTCGACTGTGGCGGTCAAGGAGATAGGATATTGACACCATGGTGTAATGGTGTTAATATGAAACTATGAATTTAATACGCAGATCCATAAGTTTTCCTGAAGATGTATATGAAACCTTGAGATTAGAGGCGTTTTCGCGACGGGTATCGGTGAACCAGTTGATCACAGAGAAAATCAGACCCAAAAAAAAGAAAATTTCTGTGGAAGAGCAACTGAAGCGGGATTTTGCCTTTTTTGATAAAATTGCGGCTGGGAGCGTGGAATATGATGCGGTGAGGGCTGTAAGAGAAGAGAGGGATAGAGATGAAGCGTAAAGTAGTAGTGGATGCAAGTTTGGCATTGAAATGGATACCGGGGCCAAGGGAGGAGAAAGTAGGGGAGGCAAAAAAGATATACCAAAAGGTTACTAGAGGCGAAATAGAAGGCTGGGCTCCAAATTTTTTGGCGTTGGAGATGTTAAATATTTTGATTAGGAAGCGGAGGGCCGATCCGGACCTGGCTGTAAAAGGGATTGAAATGATAATGGAGAAACTGTCGGTACGAGAATTAGATCTGAGAGAACTACCAAGGTGGAAAATATTGATGGAAAAATATGGAGTTTCGAGCTATGACAGCCTGTATTTACGACTAGCTAGCGAGTTGGGTTGTAAAGTTGTCTCTTGTGACAAGAAACTGATACATCTTAAGGGGCTGGTGGAGGAGTTATAGAGTGTGGTAGATTGGAGTTGATGTCAAAAATTCTGGTAACAAAGAAGATTCCGTTTTGGGAGGAGATTAAAAAACCATTAGTTGAGGCAGGGCACGAGATAACTTTGGGCAAATTGGACGACTTGAATGAAACTTATGAGGCACTATTGTGTTTATTAACTGACAAGATAACAGCCGGAGTTTTGGAAAAGGGGAAAGGTCTAAAAATGATTGCTAATTATGCGGTGGGGTTTGACAATATTGACCTTTCGGCAAGCTCAAGGCGAGCTATTATGGTGACAAATACGCCATGCGATGAAGTAAATGAGAGCGTAGCGGAGTTTGCTTGGACACTGATCTTGGCTTTGTCGAATCAATTACTTCCGGCAGCATCTTTTGCCAAAAACGTAGGCTACCGGGGTTGGGAACCGGATATATTTTTGGGACAGCTGTTAAAAGGTAAGACTTTGGGAATAATTGGCGCCGGACGTATTGGCGGTCTGGTAGCCTCGAAAGGCGTGGCCTTTCAAATGAATGTGCTGACGC
>JBBUDC010000017.1:4344-8479 GCA_038057495.1 Patescibacteria group bacterium | reverse complement strand
TTTCCAGAAGCCACGAGTCCAAGAAAGCCGAATACTCGTCAATTTTCATAAGTCGGGGCGGGCAGAATTGAACTGCCTCCACACGCACCCCATGCGCGCATTCTACCGTCAAACTCCGCCCCGAGTTCGTACTTGCAGATTTTATCATTTTTAATTAAAGTAGGCGTATGAGCAAAACAATGGAAGACCTGGAAACAAAATTCAGGCTGCTCCAGGCTGACTTCGGAGAGTTCAAGCAGGAATTTAAAGAATTCGCCCACAAAATGGAGCAGAGGTTCGAATCTATAAGTGAAACCATGGACAGCATCGTCGGGGATTTCAAGAAATTTGATGAAGAACAGACCATTCTTTCACACCATCAATCGAATCATTCTGATCGTATAGAAAAATTGGAGAAAAAAGTTTTTGGAGTAACGCACATATGATAGCTACTTTCAAAGAAACCCTGGCCAGCCTGCAGGACCTAAAGTATGGCCAGACTATTATTAAAAAAACCGTCGGTCAGGCTCTGTGGTACTGGACCAAATATTATCTTCTTCTTACCGCTATTAGTTTATTCATAGCCGTTGCCGCTCTGACTTATTTTGTCCCCCAAGTATCTAAGTTTTTATCCCAAAAGCTTCCCCAAGACTTAGCTTTCACTATTAAAGACGGTAAGTTGTCTTCTCCTTTAAAACAGCCCCTAGTTTATGAGGATTCAGGAGTCACCTTTATCTTAGACACTACCGGGAAAATCAAAGATCTGTCAGATTACAAAACCGGAGTTTTAGCCTCTCTGGAAAAAATTGTTTTCAAAGACCAGCAAAGCCAGCTTAAGGAAGTGCTCTATAAAGATTTTGGTAATTTCCAATTCAACCGCGACATTGCCGTCGACTGGGCAACCAAAAACAAAGGCGTTCTTTGGGGTGCAGGACTTGGGCTTTTCTTGCTTCTGGCCTTGTTTTACGGCGGCTTCCTGTATATCTATCATTTAATTGTGGTTTTGGCCTCTGCTTTTGGTCTGCGGGTTTTATCTCTGGTCTTACGTAAAAAGCTTTCCTATCCCGACACTTTAAAAATTGTTTTCTACGCTTCCGTTTTACCCCTCTTGGTTTCGGCCGCCAGTTTCCTCTCTCCCTCTCAAGATATTTCCTTTCTCATTCAACTAGGTCTCTTCCTGCTTTATAGTATCGGTTGGCTCTGGTATCTTAAGAAATGAACACTTTGCCATCAGCCTGGAGTCTTTTACATCAAGCCCTCTCCCTTTTTCTTAAAAACTTAAAATATTTTCTTAAATTCTATTTAGCCTCCTTTCTTGCCGTTGTAATTCTCTTCATCGTCTTCTTTATCGCAAATTTTGCCCTTATGGCAATCACCAAAAATACTTCAGGTCCATTTGTAGCTCTGTTGGGCACATTCACCTTTGTAGCTTTTCTGATTGTCGTTTCGTGGTTGGTTGCAGCCGGTTTGTTGATGACAAAATCAGTAATTAATAATCAGCTTCTTTCCATGAAAGCTATTTTTATCCAGAGCAAAAAGTTAATTCTCCCCTTATTTGGAACCAATCTCCTGACGGGTTTAATCGTTCTGGTTGGATATTTACTTCTTATTATTCCCGGCATTATTCTTACGGTTAAATATGCCTTTACCCAATACATTGTTATCGATGAAAATCTATCTGGACTCGCAGCTCTCAAACGAAGCCAAGAGCTTGTCAAAGGCAAGTTCTGGAAAGTCCTCGGATACTCGCTTTTTCCCACAGTAGTTATTTTCTTGCTCTCTTTTATCACCAGTTTCGTAGCCCAACAGCTTAAGACCCCTGCTCCTCTTGTTTCTTATGCCATCTCCTTTGCCTCATCCTTACTGTCATGGGTTCTGAGTGCAGTAATTCTGATGTACTCCTACTTGGTCTACAAAAACTTCGTTTCTGCAAGAAGTTAAGCTCAGGCAGTTTGTAGGGTTGGTACCACCTCCCACAGTAAGTTAAAATATAACTCATGGAACCTGCAAGTTCCCACAACTCTTATCAAGACTATCTTACAAAGAAACATGGCGGGTTTAACACCCCAATAGAAGTAATTGATCAAGAAGTGGTCAAAGCAATTGGATCACCTACATTAACCAGAACCAAGTTAATGTTGGGTGAAGTGAATGAGGTTTACGATGTTGTTACTAAGGATGGTCAAGAAATAATAGTCAGGATTTCCAGATCCGAGCACCCTAGATTTGAAGCAGAAAAAAAGGCAATCGACCTAGCCCGTCAAGCCGGAGTTCCGGCTCCGGAAGTATTATTAGTGGATAGAATCAACACAGAGAGTGCCAATCTGACCTTTTCAATTGAACGAAAAATCAATGGGATCGCTCTACAAAGTATGGGCGGTGAGTTTGATAGAGGTAAACTGAAAGTAATAATTGCAGAGGCGGGAGAAGTGCTTACCAAGCTACATGGTGTATTAGTTTCCAGTTTTGGCGGCCTAGATAGAGATGAAAAAGATACTTATAAGAGTTGGTCCGAATTATATACAGGATTGAAGGAAAACGGGGTCGGATTGTAGAGGCGGGAGAAAGAGCGGGAGTAGATATGATTCAAATAGATACTGCCTACAAAACTCTACGAGGTGGAGAAGAGTTATATAAAGGGGTAAAACCTCATTTATTGCATGGAGACTTCAGCACTAAACACTTTATGGTTAAAGAAGATCATTTAGTAGGCATCATAGATTATGAGAATTGTAAAGGCGGCGACACAGTTGATGATTTTGCCTGGTTTGATTATTTTTTTGGTAGGGACATTCCTCTGCAATGGTTAACAGAAGGTTACACCGTCCCAGAAGTTTTGGACATTAATTTTGAGAGAAAACTTCTTTTATACAGGTTACATTTAGGGCTTGGGTTCATTGATTATTATGAAGGGCAAGGAAATAAACCAGGTATGGATCATACAAGAATCAAGTTTGAAGAGGACTTAAAAAAGGTTTGATTCCCCTCTCTTAAATTAAGAGAGGGGCCAGGGGTGAGTTATTCCTACTTGCATTTTAATTTCTACGGGGTATATTTGGGCCAGGTATGGCAACAGATCAAAAAATGCAGGCGATCAAAATCGCCATGGAACAAATCGAGAAACAATTCGGCAAGGGATCAATTATGAAACTGGGAGACAAGACAGACAAAATGACGGTGGATGTTATTCCCACCGGCTCAATTGCCATAGACCTGGCTTTAGGTGTCGGCGGTTTCCCCAGAGGCCGGGTTACCGAAATCTATGGCCCCGAGGCCTCGGGCAAAACTACCATCGCCTTGCATTGTATTGCCGAAGCCCAGAGATTAGGCGGCCAGGCGGCTTTTATAGATGCCGAGCACGCCCTCGATCCGGCCCGGGCCCAGACAATTGGTGTTAAGTTAGACGATTTATATATTTCCCAGCCGGATACCGGTGAGCAGGCTTTAGAAATCGTCGAGACCCTCATCCGTTCCGGAGCTTTTGATGTCATCGTCATTGATTCTGTAGCAGCTTTAGTTCCCCGCGCCGAAATCGAAGGTGAAATGGGGGATTCCATGATGGGTGTTCAGGCCCGGCTTATGAGTCAAGCTCTAAGAAAAATCACCGGAGCTATTTCCAAATCTCACACCGTAGTCATTTTCATCAATCAATTACGCATGAAGATTGGGATCATGTTTGGTAACCCAGAGACGACCACTGGTGGCATGGCTCTTAAGTTTTATTCTTCAGTTAGAGTCGACACCCGGAAAATAGAGACTCTCAAAGACGGCGACAAAGTCATCGGTTCCCGCCACCGGGCCAGAATCGTTAAAAATAAAGTCGCTTCGCCATTTTCTGTAGCCGAATTTGATATTTTAAATGAGGGAGGAATTTCTAAGTCCGGCGGATTGATGGATGTTGGTTTAGAATTAGGAGTACTTACTAAAAAAGGTGCCTTTATTTATCACGGTGATGCTATTTTGGGCCAAGGCCGCGAAGCCGTCAGGATTTATTTAAACGAAAATCCCAAAGTAGCCAAACAAATAGAAGATGCAATTTGGAAGTCGGTCAAAGACAACAAAAAAGCTCCTCCCAAGCAAGTCGGGGAAATTGAAGAAGAATAGATCCGCTCTCAATTCTGGCCTGCGGCTTCTAGCCCGCCGTCCTTACTCCGAA
>JBBUDC010000017.1:0-4244 GCA_038057495.1 Patescibacteria group bacterium | reverse complement strand
TAGATCCGCTCTCAATTCTGGCCTGCGGCTTCTAGCCCGCCGTCCTTACTCCGAAAAGGAAGTTTACGATCATTTGATTCGCCATTGGCCGGAAGCAGACGTTGTCGCTGCCATAGCCAAACTCAAAGAACTTAAATTTATTGACGACGAGGCATTTGCTACTTGGTACAAGCAGTCCCGTCTGCGCGCCCGCCCCATGTCAGGAAAGCTTCTTACTTTAGAATTAAAGCGCAAAGGTATTAAAACAGTAGTGGAGTCGGACGATCGGCAATCGGCAGAAAAAGCCTTAGCCAAAAAGAAACATTTGACTTGGAAGCAGGCCATGCGCTTCTTGGCTTCCCGGGGCTTCTCATGGGAGGTCATTGAGACTGTCCTCAAAAAAAGGTATAATAACGACAATGTTAACTATTAAATATCAACTTTATGGATGTAAATCAGGATTTGGCCAAGCGCCTCGAAGCCGCTGAACAAGAGTATAAATTAAAAGCCGCAGAACTTGCCCGTGACCTGGTTATCGATGCCATGATGCATGGCGCCACCGACTATACAGCCGAATATACAGTTTCTACCATTCCTTTAGCTTCCGATTCTATTAAAGGCAGCATCATCGGTCAAGGTGGCCGCAACATTGCCGCTTTTGAAAAAGCCACCGGTGTCGAAATTGAATTAGAAGAAGGCAATTCATTGCGTCTTTCATCCTTCGATTCCCTGCGCCGGGAGATTGCCAAAAGAAGTCTGGAAATTCTTATCAAAGACGGCCGCATTACTCCCACCCGCATTGAAGAAGTCGTGGCCCACACCAAACTCCAATTAGACATGGTTTTAGTCGATGAGGGCAAAAAGATTTGCTCTGCTTGCGGCGTTTACAATCTTAACCCTGATTTAGTTAAGATTGTCGGCCGCTACCGCTTCCGTTTTTCGTACGGCCAAAACTTAGGTATCCACACTATAGAAGAAACCAAAATCGGGGTCCACATTGCCCAAGAGTTAGGTTTATCAGAAGAAGAAATCCAGCACGTGCGTTTAGGTTGCCTGTTGCATGATATTGGTAAGGTTGTTACCGAAGAGGAAGGCACTCATGTTCAATTAGGAGTTGAGCTGCTCAAAAAGCACGGTCTACCCCAACCAGTCATCAGTGCTGTTGCCGAGCATCACGAAGACAGACCCTTCTCGTCCTATATTTCCAGAATCGTTTGGGTAGCCGATGCCATTTCCGGATCCCGCCCCGGGGCCCGTTACGAACCCCACGATGCTTACGTCAAACGTATGCAGGTTATCGAAGAAATTTCCAAATCTTTCCCCGGCGTTTCCGAAGTTTTTGCTTTCCAGGCCGGCCGCGACGTTCGGGTTCTGGTCCGTCCCGAAGAAGTTTCTGACTCCGATCTCACTCTTTTGGTTGCCAAAATTCGGGAACGGTTAGAGAAGGAAGCCCAGTATGCGGGCCAGATCAAAATTACAGCTATTAGAGAGGTAAGAGCAACGGATATAACTAAGGCAAAATAAAAAACCTCACCTCTCGCCCCTCTCCTAAATTTAGGAGAGGGGAATTAAAGGGGTGAGGTATTTTTAGATATTGACATGTTACGTCTCATATAGTAATTTGGGGCTATAACATGGGAAAAAAGGAGGTGAAGTAAAAACAGTATGACAAAACAACAAATGTTTGACGTTTTAGCCAAGAAAGCTCACTTGACCAAAAAGGCCGCCCGCGAAGCCGTAGAGACCTTTTTAGAGGAAGTAAAAAAAGCCCTTAGTAAAGGTGAAAAAGTCGTATTATCAGGCTTTGGCACTTTCAAGGTGGTGAGTGTTAAGGACAAACCGGTTATTGTGCCAGGCACAAAGGAGAGAAAGGTGGTCAAAGGCCATCGGGCCGCCCGCTTTACTCCCGGCAAGACCTTAAAGAAGGCAGTTAAGTAAATATCTCTGTCATACTAGATCAAAAGCTATCAAAAGCGGCGTATCATCACGTCGCTTTTTGCATTAAAATTACCCCATGAGAAAATATTTTGCTATTGCCAAGGCCGAATGGTTAGATGCTCTTCAAACCAGAGGAGAAATTTTTATATGGTTGTTCTTAGAAACTCTCCCCATCTTCATCATGGGCTCACTGTGGTCGACAAACAAAAGCACGATTCCCAATTTTTCCACCAGTCAATTAGTAACTTACTATGTTGCCATTCTTATTACGTCTCGATTAACCGGTCATTATTTTGACGAAGGAATGCAGAAAGAAATTAAAGAAGGAACTCTTTCCCGGTTTTTAGTAAAACCCATAAAATTTCCTTTAGCAAACATCCCCCAAAATTTAGGCGGCAAGGCTTTCAACACCATTTTTTTGCTAGTTCCGGTTTTAGTCATAATTATTTCTATATTTAGAAATCAATTAATTATTCCTTCACCCCAAATATTATTTTTCTTCTTATTAAGTTTAGTTCCCGCATTTTTCATCCAATACTCAATTTCGGTATTAGTTTCTTCAGCTGCTTTTTACTGGGAGCAGTCTTATTCAATGGTGCATATTAAATGGATGATGGAGTCTATGATTGGTGGATACCTTTTACCCCTAACTCTATATCCAAACTGGGCCAGAATAGTTACTGATTTTTTTCCTTTTAAGTATGTATTCTTTGTTCCGGCCGCAATTTTTGCCCAAAGACTGAATTTTTCAGAAATTGGCTTAAACATCCTTTATTCCACCCTTTGGGCTTTTGTCTTATTTTATATTGGTGATGTTGTTTGGAAAAAGGGGTTAAAAGAATATTCCAGTGTCGGAGGGTAACTATGAAGAAATATTTGAAATTATATGGTCATACTTTCAGATTAGCGATTATGAAAAACATGGCCTACCCGCAAGATTTTATTGTTTGGTTAATTGTTGATATTCTTTGGTCTGTCATCAATTTAGTTTTTTTCAAAATTATTCTTTTATCTGTTCCCACTATTTCAGGTTGGACCTTTGAAAGGTTAATTCTCCCCCTTGGTTTCATCCAGATTTTAAACGCATTTATTTGGGGTTTAATGTATGGCAACATGAAAGAAATACCAAATGATGTTAACAAAGGCAATCTTGACCTCTATCTTTCCAAACCAGCCAATTCTCAATTCCTTGTATCAACCAGATATTTAGGGTTGAATCTCATCTCATCTTTTTTAATTGGCATATTTCTCGTTTGGTACGGACTTTCCATTAACAACGTCTTATCGATTTTTAATGTAACCATTGTTTTAGTTGCGACCTGTGCATCTGTCATTATTTCTTATTCAATATGGTTCATGATCGTTACCACATCATTATGGTTTAGCCGGCTTAAAAATATTGCCGAAGTTTTTCCTCACTCAGTAGATATCGCCAGATATCCAGTAGATATCTTCAATCCATTTATGAGATTTATTTTTACCTTCATAATTCCTTTTGCAATATTGGGCTTTCTTCCTGCAGATATTGTTCTAAATAAAACGTCTCCTTGGTATATTTTTGGCCCAGTTTTTATGGCCACTGTGTTGTTATATTTAAGTCACAGGTTTTGGAATTTTGCCCTGCGCCACTACTCCTCCGCCAGCTCTTAAAAAATATCCTCTTTTCTAATTCCACTTTCTCTTAAAATTGCCAAGAGAGTTCCTTTAGGAATTTCCCTCAAATGAAGAGGCACGTTTGCTCGACTGCCGGTTTTTGGATCTTTGTAAATCATGTGGCTACCCGTCGTTCTCTGGTGTACAAATCCCAACTTTTCTATTTTCTTAATAAGATCCTTAGGTTTAACGGCAGGAAGTTTCATTACACTGCAGCGAAATTTGAGGCGCGGAAACCAATTACCGATACCACACTTTTTTCATCAGTGGGGATTTCTTCGCCATCTTCCTTCAAGCATTCCATAAACCCACCAATTGCATCAATCGCCATTTCCCTGGCTTCGTCCAGGGTTTTTCCATAAGTAACACATCCCCTTAAAGTTGGTACAATCACAGTATACCCGCCCTCTGGTTCAGGTTGAAAAACAACATTATATTTCAGAATTTTTTCACTTATATTTTTTGCCATACCCACATTATACACCTCCATCACTACTCATCCGCCAGCTCGTAGTAAAATACCGATATGGTCATCGCAAAATCTAAACCACTTACTGATGCTGATATTAAAAATAAAATCGCTATCGAGTCCTTGGCTAGCGATCTCAAGCGGGTGGCACTTCTGCGGCATCGTGGTTCAACACAAGCCGCAAACAAATTCTCTGCAGAGGCCG
>JBBUDC010000016.1:0-4473 GCA_038057495.1 Patescibacteria group bacterium | reverse complement strand
GGGCTCCCCAGGCGTGACTTGGGTACAAACGGATTTACGAATTATTGATAGTGTAACCTAGAGTAAAATGATTGTCAAGGGGTTGGAGATGGAGAAGCACTGAGAATGAGGTGAAGAAGTTTGGCGGTGAAGGTGGATTCGGCCAGAGTGGGCAGACCAACTGCCACAATTTTTGAGCCAACTTTAATGTCTGAAAGTTTGTTCTTGTTGGTAATGGTGGTGTCGGAGGTAACTTTGATAGTAATAATCTCTTTTTTGAGGGTCTCAATGGTAAGGGTTGAAGACGAAGTGTCGGTGACCCGGCCGGTTAAGCTACGGCGTTTGTCTGCTCCTGGTTTGGCAATAACCAGAAGCCTTTTGGTAGTCAGGGTTCCTTGGCTGTCTACATCTCCCATGGCAATGACAAAATCTCCCACCTTAAGGTCGGCAAAAGTGCCATCTTTGCCTCCTGTAAGGCGGATGACGGTGTCTCCGGTGATGACGGCGGTCTTAGACTGATTCTTGAGGTTGGTGACAGTGATGGTGGCGTCGGCTTTGGCGGAAATTGTACCCACAAAAGCTTTTTTAGCAACGGCGGTTTTGATGGCAGCCACTTGTTCTTTAACCGCTTCCCGAATAGCAGATCCAGTAGAGCTGGGAGTTTGGGCAAGAAGAGAAGCGGTGAGAAGTAAACTTAATATCATATTTTAGCGGTAGAGTAAGTAACGGTGAGACTTTGGGATGACTCATTTCCTGCTGCGTCGTAAGAGTAAACATTAATGATATTAAATCCGGAAATAAGATCGATGGAGGCGGTGAAGTTTCCGGAGGCGTCTGGCAGCAAAACCTTTTCCCCGTCTTCATAGGTGACAATTACCGTCGATCCGGTGGGGGCTTTTCCAGACAGGGTAACGGTGTCTGCAGAAGTTAATAATTCGTCTTCTGGAGAAGAAAGAGTAAGTTGGCCTGCTTGCGCAGACAAGTTAGTTGGGGTGGGAGAGGGGACAAGAGATGTGGTGGTAGGAGAAGGTTGGGGAAGATTTTTCAGACTTTTGTTGGCTGTCCAAATGCCAAAAGTAATGACTAGTCCGAGAGCAAATCCGATAGCGATAGCCAAGAAAACCTCCTTCTTCATTTGAAGTGGAGAATATCTTACAAGTATGATAATGTCAAGAAGCTTATGGAGATAACTTTTGCTAAGGGACAATTCAAAATTAAAGGCAAAACAGGAAGCGTTTTGATTGGAGGGGGTAAAGTAAATATTGAAAGTGACAACAATTTTGTCGTAGACAGTGCCGGAGAATTTGAAGTAGGAGGAGTATCGGTAATTGGTTTAGGAATGGGTGCTTATATTATTGAGCTGGATGGATTGAGAATTTGTACTTTGGAAAGCAAACTAACTGACACTCAACTGTCTGACGCCGGAGCAATTGACATCAGTGTTTCACAAACGGGGGACATGGAAGTGCTCAAACCCGTTGATCCCTGGGTGGCAGTGACAACTGCCAAGATGGACGGAATTGAGAGTGTGGCAAAATATGCAATTACTAAAGACAAACTGCCCTCCGAATTTACAACCTTATGCCTGACAAGCTGAACTTAAAGGTCCCTCCGCATTCAAGTGAGCTGGAACAATCTGTGCTGGGAGCCCTTCTTCTAGACCGGGATGCGGTGGTGTCGGTTGTAGAATTTTTACACGCAGAACATTTTTACGAAGAAAAACACGGACAAATTTTTGAAGCTATGGTGGCGTTGTACCAAGAACGGGAACCTGTAGACGTAGTAACGGTTGTAGAAAGATTAAAAAAATCTAAAAAACAAGACGCCAAAGAGTGGAAAGATTATTTGTCGCAACTGGTAAATAAAGTTCCTACTGCGGCTCACGCTGAATCGTATGCCCACAGCGTGCGGGATATGTATACCAAGAGGCAATTGATTGCTGCGGCCCAGAAAATTACAGAGATGGGTTTTGATGAAGGTGAAGATGTCAAACAAATGCTGGACACTGCTGAATCGAAGATTTTTTCTTTGGCCCAGCAACACTTAAAACAGGTTTTTACTCCTGTGAAAGATATTTTGGCAGAATCTTTTGATAGATTAGATGAGCTGCACAAATCGGCAGGCAGTCTGCGGGGAGTGCCCACCGGATTTACAGATTTAGATGAAACGCTGGCCGGAATGCAGGATTCAAATTTAATTATCTTGGCAGCCAGGCCGGGTATGGGAAAGTGTGTGACCGGGGACGCCTTAATTACTGATCCAAAAACAGGAGAAAGAAGAACTATAAAGGAGTTAGTCTTACAAAGACAGGGTGATGTATTGGCTTTAGATACTAATTTAAAATTGAAGCAAGTATCGCCATCTAACTTCATTTGTGACGGGGAGAAGATGGTCTATGAGGTAAAAACTCAATTAGGAAACAAATTGGAGGCTACAGCAGTACACCCACTACTAACGATTGATGGATGGAAAAGATTGGAGGAGTTGAGAAACGGGATGAGGATTGCGGTTCCCCGAAAGTTAGACTGTTTTGGCCACAAAGCCTGGCCAGAATGGAGAGTAAAAAGCCTGGCATATTTTTTGGGTGATGGAGGTTTAACCAATACCACGCCAAGATTTACGAATAGCAACACAAGGATTTTGGCTGATTTCTCTAATTCGGTTGAGGCGTTTGGTGGAGTGAAAGTAAAGTTGGAGAAACAGAGTTTGTTGAGGGAACGAACTCCAACGTTGGTAGTTAGTGCTAAAGATCAATACCATATTTTGTTACGTAAGATATTTGCGAGCAAAGTAAAAAGGTGGCTGGCCGCAAATGGGTGGTCTCAAAGACAATTGGCAATGAGTATTGGTGTTAGTCCTGCATTAGTTTGTCTGTGGACCGGTGGAATGTCACTTCCTGGTCCTGGTACATATAAAAAACTAGAACACTTGTGGGACGAAGAAGTAGAGATGGCTGATCGGACAAACCCAGTTACTAGGTGGCTGCAAGAAATGGGGGTAATGGGTAAACTGGCAATTGAAAAGGAGATGCCAACAGAAGTGTTTACTTTAAGTAAAGAACAAGTAAGTCTTTTCCTCAACAGACTATATGCTTGTGAAGGAAGTGTAATTATAAGCAAAAACAAAGGGGCAGGCAGAATCAGTTTTGCCTCATCCTCATATATACTGGCCGAGCAAGTAAAGCACCTACTATTAAGATATGGAATTCTTGCGAGATTAAGAGAGAAAAAGATTAGGTATAAGGGGAGCTTTAAACAGGCGTTTGAGGTGGAGATTATGGGTTGCCAGGATATAGTGAGATTTGCCAAAGAAATTGGAATTTTTGGCAAGGAGGAGAAACTAAAGAAATTACTAAGAAGGGCAAATCGTAAAATGTCTGACAAAAACTGGACTAAAGACACGCTGCCCATAGGAACGTGGAAAGTGGTATTGGAAGAAAAAGGGAACTTAACATGGAGAGAGATTTATAGAAGAATGGGCAGGCCAGTGTCGCACAATATTCATGTAAATCGTAGGGAGTTGCGACGGGAGACATTGAAAGAAATCGCGACAGCTTTAAGTTCGAGGAAACTGTCAAATTTGGCAGAAAGTGATGTGTATTGGGACCGGGTAGTGAGCATTAGGCCGGTGGGAAAAAAATTGGTATACGACCTGACCGTGGATAAGATACATAATTTTTTAGCCAATGACATTGTTGTTCACAATACTGCTTTAGCGCTTAATATAGCCCAAAATGCCGCGTATAAGCATAAACTTCCGGTGGGTTTCTTTTCCTTGGAAATGAGCCGGGAAGAGCTGATGGACCGGCTGCTGGTGGCCCAAGCTGAAATTGACGCTTGGAAACTTAAAACCGGCAGACTGGAAGAAGATGAGTTTACGAAATTGTCTGATGCCATGGGAGAGCTGTACGAAACCCCACTGTACATTGACGACACTCCGGGGATGACTATTTTGGAAATGAGAACTAAAGCCAGAAGACTGCAGGCAGAACATGGGTTGAAATTAATTGTAGTCGACTATCTGCAGTTGGCCAGAGCAACTAGGAATCTAGAAAACCGGGTACAGGAAGTATCGGAGATTTCCCAGGGATTAAAAAATCTGGCCCGTGAGTTGAAGATTCCCGTACTGGCGTTGTCTCAGCTGTCGCGGCAAGTGGAAGCCAGAGGAGTAAAGAGGCCTCAATTGTCTGACTTGCGGGAATCGGGAGCTATTGAGCAGGATGCTGACGTGGTGATGTTTATGTGGCGGGAGAATGACGAAAACCTTGAGGATATGAATATTGATATTGCCAAACACAGAAACGGGCCTTTAAAAAGCATAAAACTTCGTTTCAAAGGGGACAAAATCAAGTTTTACTCGGTGGACACAAAACGGAAAGCAAATTAGTGCTCTATTTACGAACAACTTCGAACTATTTTTAAAAAGGTAGGCTCTCCCGATTAAATCGGGATCGCCACGCTCCGGCGCAGCAGTTTACACTGAGTCCTTCGACTT
>JBBUDC010000015.1:0-2574 GCA_038057495.1 Patescibacteria group bacterium | reverse complement strand
CCACAGGCAGATTATTAGGTGAACGGGAAGGAGTGGAGCTGGATTGGGACAGAATCTTTGACTTTTGTGTCAAAAATAATAAATATCTGGAAATTGACGGTTGGCCAAACAGATTAGATCTTCCCGATGTAGTTGCCAAAGAGGCCATCAAACATGGGATTAAATTAATAATCGACACCGACTCTCACTCTGCCGGGCAGTTAGTATACATGCGCTACGGCGTCTCCGTCGCCCGCCGCGCGGGGGCCGTTAAAAGTGATATTATTAACACATTCTCATTAAAGGAGGTGATTACATGTCTGTCTCATTAATATTTCTTATCGCCGCCGGAGGGTTAGTTCTATATATTATTGCGGTTTATAACGGACTGGCTTCAATGCGTACCCGCATCGCTGCTTCCCTTCAGGAAATGGGCAACCAGCTCAAACGCCAATTCGAGCTGATTCCCAATCTGGAAGCATCAGTTAAAGGGTATTTGAAGCACGAAAAAGATATTCTCACCTTGTTAGCTGATGCCCGCAAACTGTCTGCTGCTGGCAAAGACGCCTCTGCTAAAATAGCCGACCTTTTGCCCAAACTGCAAATTGTCGTCGAAAGTAATCCCCAGCTCAAGGGTTCTGACGTGGTTGGCAAGCTCATGGAAGAGCTGCGCGATACATCGGACAAAATTATGTATTCCCGCCGCACCATGATTGATCTGTCTGCCGACTACAATATTCAGCTGGTCACTTTTCCCAGCTCTGTTATCGCCAATGCTTTTGGCTTTAAACCCGAAAAGGGACTGGAAGTGCCCGAAGATGAAACTAAAACGCCCAAAATTTCCATATGATCAACGTTTACGAAGCGGTTGACTTTAATAAACGTAAAAGCTGGCTGGTCATTGCCGGTTTTGTGGGTTTTGTTTTTCTGGCGGCCGTCCTCATTTCCAAAGGCCTGGCCGCCTATTACGGATACCAATCTACCGGTTTAGAACTCACCGGTATCGCTCTGATAATTTCCGGGGTTATGAGTTTGGCCAGTTATTATTGGAGTGACAAAATAATTTTAGGTTTGTCCGGTGCCCGACTAGCAGACAAACGCCGTGATTTTCAGTTTTACACAGTCGCTGAAAATTTGTGTTTGGCCGCAGGTTTACCCCAACCTAAACTATACGTTATTGACGACACGGCCATGAATGCTTTTGCCACCGGCCGCGATCCTGCTCACGCCGCAATTTGCGCCACCTCCGGTCTGCTGTCTAAACTCAACCGCACCGAACTGGAAGGAGTTATCGGCCATGAACTTTCTCACATCGGCAACTACGATACCCGTCTTATGGCCGTCGTCACCATTCTCGTGGGTCTAATCACTCTCCTGGGAGACTGGCTACTGCGGGCCAGTTGGTTTGGAGGCCGCAGCCGAGATAGCGAAGACAGGGGATCAGGAGCAATTTTTCTGATTTTAGGTTTCGTGATGGCTTTGCTTTCGCCGTTAATTGCCCAAATCATTCAGCTGGCCATCAGCAGACGCCGAGAATTTCTGGCCGATGCCTCAAGCGTTAAGCTTACCCGCCAGCCCAGCGGCCTGATTTCTGCTCTGAAAAAGTTAAGTATGGACAAAGAGCCTCTGGAAGCGGCTAACAAAGCCACCGCCCATCTCTATATTGTCAATCCTTTGAAGAACCGCCACGACGCCATTGGTTGGTTTGCCTCTCTCTTCAATACCCATCCGCCTCTGGCCGACCGCATCAAAATCCTTGAACAAATGTCCTGAATTTTCCCACCCTTTTTCCCACCTTTCAGGTGGGTCAGCTTCGCCACCTGTTTCCAAATGTAGTTGAAGTATACTTGTAGTATGGCCGGAAGAGGATTTCCATTGGTGACTGGCGAATACTATCACGTCTTCAATCGTGGCGTGGCTAGGCAGCCGACTTTTATTTCTACCTCGAACTACAAACAAGCAATACTGGCCTTAAATTATTATCGTTATTTGAAACCACCGGTAAAACTTTCCAAATTCAAAAAATTGTCGCTGGCGGAGAGACAGAAGATATTGAACCAAAAGATCATGGCCGGAGAAAATTTAGTGGATATTGTTTCTTTTGTACTCATGCCCAATCATTTTCATTTTTTATTGAGACAGGCAGTAGATGGAGGAATTTCCAAATACATAAGTCAGTTCACCAACAGTTACACCAGATATTTTAATACCAAGAACAATCGGCCGGGCCCGGTATTTCAAGGCGTTTTTAAGGCTGTGCATGTGGAGACCGGGGAGCAATTGCTGCATCTATCCAGATACATTCATCTTAATCCATACGTTTCTTCAGTCATCAAGAAAGAAAAATTAGATACATATTTATGGTCGTCATTGCCCCAATATCTGAAAGGTGGTTCACCAGAATTAGAAACAAAAATAATTCTTTCACAATTTACAAAAGTGTTCTCTTATCGTGAGTTCGTTTTCAACCATAGCGATTACGCCAGGGAATTGGAAATAGTAAAGCATTTGATCTTGGATATAGAGTAACGGAAACAGGTGGCGAAGCTATCCCACCTCTTAGGTGGGATTCGGTACGAGACCATATAAGGAGAT
>JBBUDC010000014.1:0-10224 GCA_038057495.1 Patescibacteria group bacterium | reverse complement strand
TTTGCAGAGATGGTGCAGGTAAGCCCGGGTGTAGTTTTTACAAGTATAACAGTCGCAGTCGTTAGTTATGGGTTTTTGGTCGAGTTTAAATTTTGCTTGGTTAATATCAATGCGCTCGTTTTTGGATTCGTGATTATAGAGAAGGCCGGCACGAGCCAATCTGGTGGGGGCCACGCAATCGAACATATCCGCGCCGGCAGCAACGACAGAAGTAATGTCTGACGGGCGAACGCCGACGCCCATGACGTATAACGGTTTATCGTTAGGAAGTAGATCGTGGATAGTGGCAATAGTATCCGCGGTTTGGTGGGGATCGGAACCAATAACGGCACCGCCGATGGCTACACCGGGAAGATTTTGGTCGACGACAAATTTAGCTGATTCGCGCAACAGATCGGGAAATTCACCACCTTGGATTATTCCAAAAAGCTGCTGTTTTTTGTTTTTCCAGACTTTGATGCAGCGGAGAAGCCATTGGTGGGTGCGGGTGACAGCAGCTTTTGCAAAAGCATGAGTAGCCCCTGCGGGGACGCTGTGGTCGAAAGCCATGATGATATCTGCCCCAATGTCTATTTGAGACTGGGTGGCGGATTCGGGAGACAAAAAGTGTTTGGAGCCATCTAAGTGGGAAACAAATTCTGCACCATCGTCGGTAATTTTGGGTTTTAAGCTTTGAACCTGAAAACCCCCCGAATCTGTAAGAATGGGGTGGGGCCAATTCATGAATTTATGGATGCCACCAAGTTTTTTGACATTCTTGGAACCAGGACGCAGATACAGATGATAATTATTAGCCAGGATTATTTGTGCCCCTACAGATTCTAAATCTTCCCGGGAGAGAGATTTGACGGAGGCGTTGGTACCCACGGGCATAAAAACCGGAGTATGAATTTCACCGTGAGGTGTAGTGATCATGGTGATATTATATATGTATGGCGATCCTGCCCAATGATCAGTTGGCATCGTTTTTGGTGAAGAACAAGCTGGTAGAAGAAAAGGCTATGGCTGACGCGGTGGCTTATGCGACCGGATCAAATATTCTCTTGGAAGATGCGGTATTGGAAAAAGGACTGCTGTCTGATGAAAAGTTGGGACAAGCTCTGGCGGTATATTTCAAGATGCCGTTTATCAATCTGACCAAGGTGGCTATCCCCCAGGACGTAATCGACTTGATTCCCGACCGGGTAATGAGGAGACAAAAGGCGGTGGCTTTTGCCCGGGATGTAAATGGAGTCAAGGTGGCAATAGCTGATCCAAAGAATTTGGAAGTCTTGCAGCTGGTAGCTAAAAAAACCGGGCAAAAAGTGCTGCCGCATTTGGCCACCATTGCAGATATTCAAAGTACACTCCGGATATATCAGGGAGATTTGCAAAAAATTGTAGATAACCTGATAGCGGAAGATATTGGAAAAAGCCCGGAATCCATGCTGGAGGATCCGCCGGTAGCCAAAATTGTGGATGCGGTGATTGAAGTGGCATATCAAGACCGGGCTTCAGACATTCACATCGAACCAGAAGAGACCAATTCGCTGGTGCGATTGCGGATTGATGGAGTGCTACAGGACGTGATGCGGGTGCCTAAAAAACTCCACGACCGGATGATTACCAGAATTAAAGTGCTGTCCAATTTGCGGACAGACGAGCATTTAGCAGCCCAGGACGGAAAAATGAGGGCCAGACTTGAAGAAGAAAATCTAGATATCCGGGTCTCGATTGTGCCGATTGCCGACGGAGAAAAAGCCGTGCTCCGGCTTTTGTCTTCCAGATCTAGACAGTACACTTTGCAGGATTTGGGAATGTTGCCTGTAGATTTGGATAAGTTGACCCGGGCTTTTAGCAAGTCGTATGGAGCAATTTTAAGTACCGGGCCGACGGGGTCCGGGAAAACAACTACCATTTATGCCATCTTAAAAATTATTAATACCAGGGAGAAAAACATCACCACTATTGAAGACCCGGTGGAATATAGAATTAAAGGAGCCAATCAAATTCAGGTAAATTCAAAAACGAATTTAACTTTTGCAAATGGATTGCGGTCCGTGTTGCGGCAAGACCCGAATGTAATTTTCGTAGGAGAAATCCGGGATAATGAAACGGCGGGGATTGCGGTCAATGCTGCGCTGACGGGACATTTGGTGCTGTCTACATTGCACACCAACGACGCGGCCACGGCCATCCCGCGGCTGATTGATATGAAAGTAGAACCGTTTTTGGTGGCCTCTACGGTGACGGTAATATTGGCGCAACGGCTGGTGAGACAAATTTGCCCGGAGTGTAAATACTCCCTAGAGGCAACGGCCGAAGAGTTGACCAAAAGTTTCCCGGTGGAACTTCTGAAAGAAAATTTGGGCAGCAAGGCCAAATACACTATATATAAAGGTAAGGGATGTAAATTGTGCAGAATGTCAGGATATCAGGGACGGGTAGGTTTGTTTGAAGTATTGGAAGTGGACAAAGAGATCCGCAAATTAATTACCGAAAGAAATGATGCGGATGTGATTGCCAAAGCTGCTGCCAAAGCGGGCATGAAAACTATTATTGCGGACGGTTTTGCCAAAATAGCAACTGGGGTAACTACTGTCGAAGAAGTAGTCCGGGTAACTAAGGCGGAGTTTATATGAGCGTATCCCTGACCCATAACGAAAAGATCTCCTTGATTGGGAATTTGGCGACGCTTTTGGCGGCCGGAATTCCTATTTTAGAATCAGTGAATTCGATTCTGGAAGATACTAAGGGGTCGCAAAAAAAAGTGCTGGAACAACTTAAGGCCGATTTGATGCAGGGCACGCAAGTAGCAGGATCACTAGCAAAATTTCCCGGAGTGTTCGATAAAGTAAGCTTGAATTTGATCAGGGCTTCTGAAGAGGCGGGAACTTTGGAAACAACCCTTAAAGATTTACGGATTTTTATTCAAAGAGAGGCGGAATTTTTGGACAAAGTGAAACTGGCTTTGGTGTACCCGGCCTTGATATTGGTGGTATTTTTAGGAGTAGTGTTGATGGTGCTTATCGTAGTAGTACCAAAAATATCTTTAGTGTTTTCCAGACTTAGAGTAGAACTGCCACTGCCGACGAAGATTTTGATTTTTCTGTCTGATGTACTTTTGAAACAAACAGTGTGGCTGGTGGGTGCTTTGGCGTTATTGGTTATTGGTTCATGGTTTATAGCTCGACATAATAAATCCTTTTTCACCTCTCTTATTTTTGGCCTGCCTGGGATAAGGGGTTTAATTAGGCAAATTGATTTCACCAGATTTTCCCGGTCGATGTACTTGCTGCTTTCTTCCGGGATGCCGATTGTGACTTCCTTGGATTTGGCCAAAGACGTGGTGTTGGGCAGACAAACGGCAAAACTGATTGATAAATCCAGGGAGATGGTGGCAGGGGGAAAAAGATTGTCTGACGGACTAAGGTTTTATAAAGGCGTGGTGCCGGTAATCATGCTTAAACTGGTTGAAGCAGGAGAACGGACGGGGAGTTTGGATAAATCGATGCAAGAGGTTTCCCAACACCTAGATTATGAGGTGGAAAATTCTCTGAAAACCCTGATGATGCTTCTGGAGCCTATTCTTTTGGTAATTGTAGCTGTGTCGGTTGGCATGATGATGATGGCAATTATTGCCCCAATTTACGGACTGATTGGACAAGTAGGGGGGAGATGAAAAAAGGCTTTACTCTTATAGAACTGATTATTGTGATGGGAATTGTGGCCACACTGACCTCTTTTGTAACTCTTAATTTGACGGGGTCGCGCAAAAGAGTGGGAGTAGCAACTACTATGGAGGTGTTGGCGGCTGATTTGCGGGGGACACAAATGCGGGCCATGGCAGGTGAAGGACCTCAAGAAATAGCGTTTGGGGGCGACAGATATACTTTAAATCCGGAAGGATTTGTGGTGACTCTGGATCCGGAAATTGCAATAACTACGACCTATCCGCAAAATAAAATTACTTTTGCAGGCAGATCTGGAGAAGCAGTGGGACAAGGGACAATTACAGTTACCGATACTTCCGGAGGGGTAACCAAAACTCTGACGGTCAATCAATATGGGACGGCCCGGACAATCTCTAATTGAAATAATTGTGGCCGTGGGACTGGCTGCAGCCATGCTGCCGGCAGTTCTTACCGGGTTGGTGGCTTCCCGGGAAGGCCAGGCCCAAGGTCAGCAACGTACCGAAGCACTGGCCTTGTCCCGGGAAGTTATTGAGGCAGTGCGGCAAGTGAGAAATACCGGATGGAGCGGACTTAGTAATGGAACGTTTCACCCCACAGCAGAGACTGGAAACTGGAAATTAGAAATTGGGAGTGAGACGGTGGGAGATTTTACCCGGAGCATTGTGGTGGAAGATTATGTGCGAAGTGGCAGTGTAGATCCGTCGATGAAAAAAATAACCACAACGGTTTCTTGGACTACGCCGCTGCCAAACCAAATAGTTTCAGAATTTTACCTGTCAAGGTATTTGGATAATTTAAATTACGTACAAACTACCGAGGCAGAATTTAACACCGGGACAAAAACGGGAACTGTGGTAACCAATACTGCCGGTGGAGAAGTGACTTTAGCGGCAGGGGGATCTGGCAATTGGTGTGCACCGGATTTGTCGATTTCTGCTTTGGATTTGCCTAAAAGCGGAGTGGCTAACGCTCTGACAGCCATTGAAGGCAAAGCTTTTGCGGGTACAGGAGACAACGCATCGGGAGTGTCTTTTGCTAATGTGTCTATTTCAAACACTACTCCTCCGGTGGCGTCAATAGTGGGAACTTTTGATGGTTTTAAAACCAATGGGGTATTTGGGGAAGCCAGCTACGCATATTTGGCCACTGATTCTAATTCTAAAGAAATTGAGATTATTAATTTGACTACCAATCCGTATTCAGAAGCGGGTTATTTTAACGCTCCCGGAAACGGATCGGGAAATAGCGTGTGGGTGGCGGGAAACGTAGGATATATGACAGATGGGGCAAAACTGTACATTTTTGATTTGTCTTCTAAATCAGGATCCAGGTCGCAGCTGGGAGTGGTCAATTTGGCTGGGGAGGGAAGGCGGGTAGTAGTGGTAGGGACGTATGCCTATGTGGTAACGGAAAATGTTTCTAACCAGCTACAAATTGTGGATGTCGGCAATTCAACCAGCCCGGTGGTGGTAGGCCAAGCGGGGCTATCCGGAGGTGAGGGAAAAGATGTGTTTGTCAATTCAACTGGGACGCGGGCATATGTGGTCACTGCCAAAAGTGACAATCTAAAAGAGATGTTTGTGGTGGATACGTCTACAAAAACCGGGGGCAGGCCAACTATTGGCAGTTACGAGGCTAGTGGAATGAATCCCAAGGGGGTTGCGGCGGTATCGGGAAACAAAGTTATTATGGTCGGAACCGGAGGGGAGGAATATCAGGTCGTTAATGTGACGGTAGAAGATGCGCCAGTCAGGTGCGGCGGGTTGCAGGTGGATACGGGAATAAACGGGGTGTCGGCGGTATCCGAGTCTGATGGAGATGCTTATGCATACATTATTACCGGAGATTCCGGATCTGAATTTAAAATGATTGCTGGGGGTCCGGGTGGACAGTATTCTGTAACGGGGACTTTTGAGTCGGCTACATTTGACGCCGGGCATACATCGGCATTTAACCGGCTAACTTTTTCCGGAAGCAGGCCTGCTAATACTAATTTGACCGCTCAAATAGCCGTATCTGCCGATTGCAATGGTTTTGTGTTTGTAGGACCTGATGGGACCAGCGGGACTTTTTTTGATGGGTCTGGACAGGCCGTCGATGTGACGCTGTCGAGCGGCAGGTGTATGAGATACAAAGCGTTTTTAGACTCAACGGACCCGGGGGCGGCTCCAAGTTTAAATGACATTACTATTAATTACTCTCCATGAAAAAAGCCTTTACTATTGTAGAACTACTCTTATATATGGGACTGCTGGCTATTTTTTTGGTGGTTTTGACCGATATTTGGGTATCGGCAATGGAGGCAATGACCCGCACGGAAAATGTAGCGGCAATTACCTCTGACGGGCGGTATATTATGGCCAGATTGGCATATGATGTGGGCCAAAGCGGGGCGATCAATTACACTCTAAACGCAGGAAATTTAAGTTCGGCGGGGCAGCAATTAAATTCATATGCAACAACAGTTGATAGTTTTTTAGTAACTGCAGTTGATGATACCTATCGAGTAAGCTTTACAATTACCGGAGGAGGTAAAAGTGTCAGTTATCAGACAACTTTAGGCAAGCGATGACCCTTCGACTTCGCTCAGGGCAAGCTTTGGTAATATTGCTAGTGTTTGTGGGGATTACGGCGGTAGTGACGGCCGCCGGGGCGATGGTGATGATTGCGGGGGCTCAATCCGGGTCTAAATTTGAATTAGGGACAGAGGCATATTTTGCCGCAGAGGCTGGGGCTGAAAATGGACTATTGCAGATTTTGCGGAATCCGGCTTATGCCGGTGAGACTTTGAATTTAACCAATGCAACGGCGGTAGTGACCGTGAGTGGGACAAACCCCAAAACTTTAGAATCGGTGGGAACGGTGAATGGGTTGAGTAGAAAAATACGGGTAATTGGTAACTATGTAAACGGTGTGTTGACAGTTACCTCCTGGAAAGAGGTAGACTAAGAGTATGGCAGTGATTCCAACAGTAGTTGAAGTCCGCAGACAAGGCTTGAAAGTTTGCGGGACTAATGTGGTGGGGGTGGCCCAAATGCCATTTTTGGAAGGAGTGGTAAAAGATTTGGATGTAGCAGATCAAGTGAAACTGGCTACCCAAGTAAAGGAATTTGTAACTGCTAGTCAAATCAAACCCACCCCACTGGTGATAATTCTTTCCTCGGAAGTATATTTTGACCGGGAAATGACAGGCACGAGCGATTCGGAAATATCTGCTCAAGGGCAATCTTTTGTGGATAGTGTACCGTTGGTTAATCCCAGTTCCAAGCTTTTTAAACTCAAAGACAAATACCGAATGGTAGTTATCAACAGAAGACTGTATGAATCGATCCGGTCTGCATTTGAAGCGGTGGGATTTCCGGTGACGGCAGTAGTACCGGAGCTGGTGCTGGGAGAAGCAGGAGTAGCGGGGGATTTTGACGCCAATGCTTGCCGGGTAATTTTGAAAAAAATGGACTATGTATTGGAAAATAGCTTCATTGGGGGAGCACAACCGGTGGAAAAGAAAGCGGGAATTAATTTGGGGCTTGACAAGCTTTTCGGAAAACATCTATGATGGTTGTAATGCCCAAGATGTTTAAGAGAGGTTTTACATTAATAGAGCTTCTGGTTGTAATTGGAGTTTTGGCAATCCTTCTGACAATTGTACTAGTAGCTATTAATCCAGCCAGACAGTTTTCTCAGTCTAACAATACTAAGAGGCGCAGTGATGTGAACGCTTTGTTGAATGGCATACATCAATACGCGGCTGACAACAGGGGTGTTTTACCAGCTGGGATAACCACTATATCTCAAAATATAGCTAATACAGGTGCAGGTTTATGTGCAGCTTTGGTACCTAATTATTTGGCAGCTCTTCCTGTGGATCCATTGACAAATAATGGGGCTTCTGTGACTGATTGTGCTGCTGCATATGATACTAACTATCAGGTAGTCAAGAGTGCGACAAACAACAGAATTACGGTGACGGCTGGTGGAGCGGAACTCAACGAAGTAATTTCAGTAATTAGATAATATGGCCAGGAAGAGCTCTAAAGTAAAATACTATGACATGGCTTTGGCGGCTTTGGCAGTAGTACTTTCAGCTACAGCTGTAGTAATGTTGGCCAGATCTGGTGGGGGACAAGTAGCTGGATTGCACATAGGTTTTTGAGTTATAATATACGGGTGAGTGATTGTATCTTTTGTAAAATTGTAGCTGGGGATGTCCCTTCCGAAAAGCGCTTTGAAGACGAGAATATTTTGGTATTTGATGATATTAGCCACGATGCTCCAGTTCATGTACTGGTGATACCCAAAATACACGTAGAGACTACTACACAAGCAGGATCGGAGCTGGCGGGAAAGTTGATGCAAACTGCGGAGGATTTAGCCAATAAATTACACATGACTTATTATCAAGCATTTATGAATGGAGGAAGTTACCGGGAGGTGGCCCACCTGCATTATCATTTGAAAGGAGGGGTGAAATAATTTTATGCCTACAGTTGTACGGAAAAGACCAGGACAGTCCGACGACAAACTGATTGCCGATTTTCGTAAGAAAGTTCTCAATGACGAGGTGCTAATTGAGCTTAAACAACGGGAGTTTTACAAGAAACCCTCTGTTGTCAAACAAGAGAGAATCAAAGAGAGGAGAGCCAATCGGTATGCCAAACGTCGATCTTATTAAACAAGATTTAGTGGCAGCTATGAAATCAGGAGACGGCCTGAAAGTTTCGGTGCTACGGATGTTGACCAGTGAGTTGGGATATAAGCGGATAGAGGTGCAGAGGGATTTAACGGATGAAGACATAATTTTGGTTTTGAACAAAGAAGCTAAAAAAAGACGGGAAGCAATTGAGAGTTTCGGAAAAGCCGGCCGGCCGGAACAGGTAGAAAAAGAGAAGAAAGAACTAGAAATATTATCTGTATACTTGCCAACCTTGATGTCTGAAGAGGAAGTAAAAGCTGAGATTGCTAAATTAGATTTACCCAAAGATTTTGGGCAAGCCATGCGGGTAGTAGCCCCCATGTTTAAAGGTAAAGCGGATGGAGGAATGGTTGCTAATATAGTAAAACAACTAGTCTCTTAATACCTCACCCTCGGTCCCTCTCCTAAATATAGGAGAGGGAAGCTACAGCAGGGAGAGGTATCTTTATGATTGACATCTCAAATAAATGTAAAAATATTGTAGAAAAGACGGTGAGGGAGCACGAAGTGATTGGGGAATATGAAGTGGGGGTGTATCAGGCGAGCGAGGAAGAGATGAAGAACTTGTGGGACGGGAAGCCTCATGACGTGCTATCATTTCCGCTGGAGAAAGATCATACATATCCGGATGGGGTGACTCGTTTGGGAGACATTGTGGTTTGCCAGACAGACATGGACAGGTTTGAATTTTTGGTGGAACACGGCTGTCTACACCTCTTGGGTATTCATCATGAGTGATTTTTTACATTATAAGTAACGATCGTGTATGATGATGTAAATGATGAAGCAGAGGACTAAAAAAAAGTTAAGAGTGACGGCAAGAGCGATTTTGAGTTTTTTGGATAAAAAATTTGATTGGATGCTAGTTCCCTCTAAATCGGAAACTGTGCGGAGACTGTATAAAAGTATCAATGTGAGTTTCTGGGACGAATATTATGAGAGCAGTGTTAAAGAGTGTGTAGATAAATTATTGAGAAAAGGGAGGGTGGAGTTAAGAGAGGTTGAGGGCGAAACTGAAGTAAGAATTACAGATAAAGGAAGAACGGAAATAATTAAAAAAGAAATGGAGAAGTTGGGAATTTCCAAGCCAGAAAAGTGGGATGGAAAATGGAGAATGGTGTTTTTTGACGTAGAGGAACTAAATAGGGGAAGGCGAGATCTATTTAGAAGATGGTTAGTGAGATTAGGTTTACGAAGAATGCAGAAGAGTGTGTGGGTGTACCCGTATCCATTGGAAAAAGAAATAAGGTTTTTAAGAGAGGTGTTAGAGGTTCCGCATGGGGTGAAGTTGGTTACGGCGGAAAAAATTGAAAACGACGAAGATTTAAGAGATTGGTTTGATTTGTAATTTTACATTATTGGTAACGATCGTTACTTTTAGTGTAAAGTGTTGACTTGAGACGGGATTGAGTAGGTAATTTATACAGTTGATTTGTGAAAAGGTTCGCGTATAACTAATACTGATGTCGCAGACGTTGTATTTGAAGTATCGGCCACAAAAAATTTCAGAATTAGATTTAATATCCGTGAGGGAGATGCTGGAAAAGGTCCTAAACGGCAAATCACTTCCCCACGCTTGGTTGTTTTCCGGACCTAGAGGAACAGGAAAGACTTCAGCAGCCAGGATTCTGGCTAAAGAAGTAAACGGCAACGACAAAGACCTGAATTTAGAAATTGAGACTGGAATGTGCACAGATGTAATTGAGATTGACGCGGCCAGCAATCGCGGCATAGATGAGATCCGGGAGCTAAGGGACAAGATCAAATTGGCTCCCATGCGGGCCAAATTTAAGGTGTATATCGTAGACGAGGTGCATATGCTCACTCCGCCGGCATTTAACGCTTTACTAAAAATAC
>JBBUDC010000013.1:19793-21648 GCA_038057495.1 Patescibacteria group bacterium | reverse complement strand
GCCATATAATAGCACAAATGCGGGACATTTTCTTCAGACGCCAGACAAACATTCTCTCTGCCGCCTTCGTTATCATGGCTACCTATGGCATCTCACACTTAGTAGGGCTTTTCAAAACCCGCCTGCTCATCTCCATCTTCTTTGGTACCAAAGCCCAACTATTGGATGTTTATTATGCCGCCTTCCGTATCCCTGATACTATTTTCCAAATTTTGGTCATCGGTACACTGTCTGCCGCTTTCATCCCCACATTCAATAAATATCTGGCCAAAAACGAGAAAGAAGCCTGGCACATTGCCTCCGACACAATGAATCTTATGTTTTTGGTTTTTTTCGTCCTTTCTGTAGTTATCTTTATTTTTGCCCATCCCATGTCCCGGCTCCTGGCCCCTGGCTTTTCTGCTTCCCAAACCGCACTCATGGTCCAGCTGCTGCGTATTATGCTTGTAGCCCAAGCCTTCTTTTCTATTTCTGGGTTTTTGACCGCCATCATTCAGTCCCATCAAAGATTTCTTGTCCCGGCCCTGGCCCCCATCGCCTACAACGTTGGCATCATCCTGGGTATCTGGCTGCTTTCCCCCCGTTTTGGCATTCTTGGCCCGGCCATAGGAGTAGTTATTGGCGCAGTTTTACATGTCTTAATCCAGCTTCCCCTGGCCCTCCGTTTGGGTTTTCGTCCTCACCTACATTTAAATTTAAGCCATCCTGGTGTCCTGGAAATTGGCCGCCTGGCCCCTGCCCGGTCACTGGCTCTGGGTATTGATCAAATTGAACAAACGGTAGCCGTGGTCTTGGCGTCGTTTCTTTCCCCCGGTTCCCTCTCACTCCTGAACGCTTCTCAGCTTCTTTTCACCATCCCCACCTCACTTTTTGGTGCCACTATCGGTCAGGCTGCTTTTCCCACTCTAGTCAAAGAAGCCGCTCAATCTGATCTCAAACAATTCCGCCAAACTCTGATCTCATCATTTTTGCAAATTGCTTTTGTAGCCCTGCCTCTTAGTACCATGTTTATAATTCTGCGCATCCCTATTGTCCGCTTAATTTTCGGAAGCAAAACTTTTCCTTGGGAAGCCACTATTCTTACTGGTCAGACCCTGGCTATTTTGTGTACTTCTGCAGCTTTTTATGCGGTCATGCAGCTGGTGATCCGTGGTTTTTATGCTCTCCATGATACCAAAACTCCCCTTATGGTAGGTCTAATAGCTGCCTTTTTTAGCTCTCTGGCTTCCGTGTTTGCAGTTTCCTGGTTGGGATGGGGGATTTTGGGTATTGCCGCGGCCATTGCCATAACCGCTATTTTAGAGACTTTAGCGTTGACCTATCTTCTCCACCGCCGTATTTCAAAAGGCCTAGAGACATTGGAAGTCTTCATCTCTCTTTCCAAAATGATTTTTATAAGTTTCATTACCGGCCTGGGGTTATGGATTCCCATGCGTCTTTTGGATAAGTTTGTTTTCGACACTACCCGCACCATTCCTCTCATCTTGCTTACTCTTGTCACTTCAATTATTGGTTTTGGTGTCTATATTCTTCTTTCCTACATCTTTCGGATCAAAGAAATCTCCGCCTTTGCGGATCTTCTTAAAAGAGTCATGCGCTGGAAAGACATTTTTACCTCTCCTCCCGCCGAACCCATGATCCTCCCCGCCCCAGAGCAGAATTAAGGTAAAATAGCCTCATGCAAAATATCCGTAACTTCGCCATTATTGCCCACGTAGACCATGGTAAATCGACCTTAGCAGACCGCTTTCTGGAAATCACCGGAACTGTTTCCAAAAGAGAAATGCAGTCTCAACTTTTAGATAGCAATCCTATCGAGCGCGAGCGGGGGATAACTATTAAACTGGCCCCAGTC
>JBBUDC010000013.1:3506-19693 GCA_038057495.1 Patescibacteria group bacterium | reverse complement strand
TAAATTTAATAGATACTCCCGGCCACGTAGATTTTAGCTACGAAGTCAACCGATCCTTAGCAGCCTGCGAAGGAGCCATTTTGCTTGTCGACGCCACCCAGGGTGTCCAGGCCCAGACTCTGGCTCACTTCCAACAAGCCAAAAAACTAGACCTGATGGTCATTCCGGTTATCAACAAAATAGACGTCGTTACGGCAGATATCGAAGGAACCAAGCAGCAACTCCACACAATCTTAGACTTTGACTTAGACTCTATTCTGTTAGTTTCTGCCAAAACCGGAGCCGGTGTCCCCGAACTTCTGGAATCAGTTATCAAACAGATTCCAGCCCCTCGAAGCTTTAGCGAAGTGGGGCCGACTCGTGCCCTCGTCTTTAATTCCAATTTTGATTCTCACTTAGGAGTTGTGGCTTGGGTCAGAGTTATTGATGGCCAAATAACATCTCACGACAGGTTATTTCTTCTTGCCACAGGCACTCAAACCACCGCCATCGAAGTCGGTATTTTTTCTCCCGACAAAAAACCGGTTGCTGCTTTATCTGCCGGCGAAGTAGGCTATATAGTCACAAACCTCAAAGACCTTTCTCTGCTTACGGTCGGAGATACAGTAGTTAGCGATTTAAACTCCCTACCTTTACCTGGTTACAAACCATTAAAACCGGTGGTTTTTGTCAGTTTCTACCCCACAGAAGGATCCGAAATAAATTTTTTACGTCAAGCCCTGGGAAAATTAAAACTCTCTGATTCGGCTCTTGTATTCACCCCGGAATTTTCTCCAGCACTTGGGAATGGATTTCGGGTAGGACTCCTGGGGCTTTTGCATGCAGACATTGTACAAGAAAGATTGGAGCGGGAATTTAATTTAGGTCTAATTGCCGCCGCTCCCTCAGTTTCATACCAAATTCTAACCATGAACAATCAACTAATAACTATTAACCAGGCGTCAGCCTATCCAGATCCATCGTTTGTTAAAACCATTCGCGAACCCTTAATAGACCTGTCAATTTTTGTTCCCGAAAATTTTGTCGGGCCGGTCATTCAACTTTGCCAAGACCACAGGGGGGTCTTACAGAACATGGAATATTTGGGTCAGATGGTTAGACTGCATTACCATCTTCCTCTAGCAGAACTAATTCACGATTTTTATGATCAGCTAAAAAGCGCATCTGCCGGCTTTGCCACCCTGGATTATGAACTTATTGGTTACCAAGAAGCCGATCTGGTTAAATTAGATATTTTGGTAGCCGGAGACAAAATTGACGCCCTGTCGCAAATTGTTCCCAGCGTTCGGGCTCCGTATATTGCTAAGGATTTAGTTGCCAAATTAAAAGATATTATACCGAGACAAAATTTTGAAGTTCCCATTCAAGCGGCAATTGGCAGTCATATTCTGGCCCGCGCCGACGTCAAAGCCTTCAGAAAAGACGTCTTAGCCAAAATGTCAGGAGGTGACCAGACCCGTAAAGACAAACTTCTCAAAAAACAAAAGAAAGGTAAGACCCGCATGAAACGTGTCGGCCGCATCGATATTCCCCAAGAAGCATTTTTAAGTATTCTCAAAATTTCCTAGCGGGGAGTCAACTCAAGAAGTACCGCAGAATTAGCTGTTAAAGGAATTTGTCTTTGCAATATCGCCTCATCAGTAGCCACCTCTGTTTGAGAAGTTCCTCCCAGCAGGTTTGTCTGTTTAAGGGTAAAACTTCTCGCCTCTAAATTAGTAAACGTTACCGGCACAACTTCACTGTGCGCTCCCCTGGGATCATAATTAACAATCAGCACTTGATACCCTTCTCCTTTTTTAGCTCCAAACGCTTTTACCCATGTTCCATCTCCAGTTACAGCCAGTCTTTGATTACCCAAGGCCGTCAGCAACCTCAACGCTTCATATCTTGGTTTCCCAATAATTCCCCATTGACCAGTCACAGAAAAAGAGAATCCGTATTTAATTTTAAACAGCAATTCTCGGGCCACCGCCAGTAGATGTGCCGCTCCCGCCCGGGTATCGTTCTGCCCGCCCTTTTCAGAATCTGGTCCCATTTCTGAAATGATTTTTTCTACACTGGCAAAGTAGGGATGACTTTCGATCCATTGGTCTACAGAAGCCACGTCTTCCTGGTATTTTTCAATGTTACTGTCATATCTATGCCAGGAAAAGAAATCCAAGCGTAGTTTGTTTTCCAGAATAAAAGGGAAAAATTTATCCAGCCAATTTTTGTAAAGCCCGGTTGTTGCTGGCCCCCCAAATTTAAAAGCTTGAGTAACTCGAGCTCTGACAGCTCCCCGGGCCGCATAAGCATATAAAGTCCGGTAATCCTTTTTTCCTCCCATAGTCCACTTTCCAAACAAATCCGGCTCATTCCATACCTCGTAATAAATATTAGGAATACTTTTGTCTCCACTAAAATGCTCAATTGTTCTCTGGACAACAAGGGCCCACTCGTTCCAGTCTTTCGGTTCATCAATAATGTCGCTTTTAGAAATAGGCAGTGGCATATATGACAAAGAAAGAAATGGAGTTACTCCCGCTGCCCGCATTTTCTCAATCAGAGTATCAAGTTTTGCCCAATTAAACTGCAAACCATTTCCATCTCGAGACACTACGTCAAACCCATCATACAGATGGTCGATACGAATATATGCCGTTTTCACCCCCGCCACCTGTCCAGAGGTATTATCCAAAAACGTCGTTAGTTCGTCTCCTCCTTGAGCCAAAGCTCTCCAGGGTTGGGGCATTGGTCCTAGGACGTGATCAGTTTCTACAGTAATTGCCGCCAGCCTTCCTTCAGCCCCCACCAAAAGCCGGCTTACATATGACACCCCCTTAAGAAGCAGTGGTAAAACCAATATCATGGCAATTACACTCCCTGCTGACAATATTTGCTCTCTGCGCATGTTTTCATTCTAAGGCACAACAAGCCTCTTGACAATGATTAGCACTCCTGGTATAAGAGTGACAAATGGATATTAATTTAACTACTCGGCAAACCCAAATCCTCAAAGCCATTATTGAAGAATACATTTCTACTGCTGAACCGGTTGGCAGTGAAGCTTTGGATCGCAAATACAATCTTGGTGTTTCTCCTGCCACCATTAGAAACGAAATGGTCTCCCTTACAAAATCAGGATATTTACGCCAACCTCACACCTCTGCTGGCCGGATTCCCACTCCCACCGCCATGCATTTTTATGTGGATCATCTCATGCAAGAAAAAAAACTTTCCGTCACCGAAGAGGTGGCAGCTAAAGAAAAAATCTGGGATTCCCGCTTCAACTTCGACAAGCTGATGCGCCAAGCCACCCTAGCCTTGGCAGACCGCACAAAAACTCTTACTGTTGCGGCCACTGACACTGGAGATATCTACTACGCTGGAACAGCCAATATTTTGGGCATGCCAGAATTTTATGACATTGATGTTACTCGAACCGTACTCTCACTTTTAGATGAACAGTCTCGTTTGCGTCAGCTTTTCTTTGGTAGAGAATACGACGCCAACGAATCGGTGCATATTGTTTTTGGTGAGGACCTACACTGGGATTTCTTTGAACCCATAAGTTTTGCTTTCGCCAATTTTTCTACTGGAAAAAATGGCCAGGGTATGTTGGGAGTAGTTGGTCCCTGCCGTCTCAATTACGCTTCCATCATTCCCAACCTGCGTTACTATTCTCAGTTAATTTCTGATATTACTTCCAGCTGGTAAAATATGGCCATTACTAAACTAAAAACATTAGAGGAAAATTGGAAAAGGGCCTTGGCTGATTATCAAAATTTAGTCAAGCGCATCAATACAGACAAAAAGGATTTTGTTAAGTTTGCCACTGCCAATATTATTTCCAAACTCTTACCATCTTTAGATATTATTGAACTGGCTGCTTCTCATTCTCAAGATCAAGGGGTTAAAATGGCAGTCAAACAGTTTCAGGATGTATTATTCACAGAAGGATTGCAGGAAATTCTTCCCAAAATTGGAGATACATTCGACCACGAAATTCACGAATGTGTTGAAACTTTGCCAGGAGAGCCCGATAATACTATTGCAGAAATTATTACCAAAGGGTATAAAATAAACGATTACGTTATCCGACCCGCTAAAATAAAAGCATATGTCAAAGATAATAGGAATTGATCTAGGTACTACCAATAGTTGTGTGGCTGTTATGGAAGGGGGTTCCCCAAAGGTAATTTCCGCCGCAGATACCGGCAGAAATGTCACCCCTTCTATTGTAGAACCTGTCAAGAATCTGGTAGGGGATGTAGCCAAGCGCCAGATGATCTTAAATTCTAAAAACACCATTTACTCCATCAAGCGGCTTATGGGGCGTAAATTCTCCGACCCCGAAGTCAAACGCACCATCGATATGGTTCCTTACAAGGTAGTCGCAGGTCGTGACAACATGGCCTGTGTGGAAGTCGACGGCAAGGTCTACACTCCCCAGGAGATTTCCGCCAAGGTTCTTCAAACCATGAAAGCCCACGCCGAATCCTACCTGGGTGCCACAGTAGACCGGGCAGTTATCACCGTTCCTGCCTACTTCGATGACTCTCAACGCCAAGCTACCAAGCAAGCAGGAGAAATTGCCGGATTTAAAGTTGAACGTATTATCAACGAACCTACCGCCGCGGCTCTCGCTTACGGCCTGGACAAGAAAAATGCCCACACCGTAGCCGTCTACGATCTGGGTGGTGGTACTTTTGACATTTCCATTCTGGAACTTGGCGACGGAGTATTTGAAGTCAAGGCCACCAATGGCGACACCCATCTGGGCGGCGACGACTTTGACCAGGTCATCATGAACTGGATCGTTGATGAATTCAAGAAAGACAACGGCGTGGATCTTAAAAAAGACGCCCAGGCCCTCCAAAGAGTTAGGGATGTAGCCGAAAAAGCCAAAATTGAATTAAGCTCAGCCATGGAAACAGAGATTAACCAGCCCTACATTACTCAAAACAATGGATCTCCTCTCCATTTATCTCTCAAGCTTTCCCGGGCAAAACTAGAATCTTTAGTTGACGATCTCATCCAAAAAACCATTACTCCTGTCAAAGCCTGTCTCAAAGACTCCAAAATTGACGTTTCTAAAATTGACGAAGTAGTTTTAGTTGGTGGTATGACCCGTATGCCCAAAGTCATTGAGGCCGTCAAAAAATTCTTTGGCAAAGAACCCAATAAGTCAGTAAATCCTGATGAGGTAGTGGCAGTTGGTGCCGCTATCCAAGGTGGAGTTCTCACGGGTGACGTCAAAGATGTGGTTCTTCTCGATGTTACCCCTCTTACCCTAGGCCTTGAGACTCTCGGGTCAGTTATGACTCCTCTTATTGAGAGAAACACCACAATTCCTACTTCTAAATCACAAGTCTTTTCTACTGCCGCTGATTCCCAAACCTCTGTTGAAATTCATGTTCTTCAGGGCGAACGCCCTATGGCCGCAGACAACAAAACCCTAGGCAGATTTATTCTAGACGGTATTCCTCCAGCTCCCCGTGGAGTACCTCAAGTTGAAGTCACTTTTGATATCGATGCTAGCGGCATTCTTAAAGTTACCGCCCACGACAAAGCCACCGGTAAGTCCCAGCATATCAGTATCACCAACTCTACCAACTTAGACGAAAAAGAAGTCGAAAGAATGCGTAAAGAAGCCGAGGCCCATGCCACTGAAGACGCAGAGAAAAAATCTAAGATAGAGTCCAAGAATCAAGCCGATTCTTTAATCTTTACTGCCGAGAAAACCATTAAGGACGCGGGAGACAAAGCCCCGGCCGAACTTAAGACCGAAGTAGAAGACAAAGTTAAAGCTCTCAAAGATATTCTAGAATCCGGTACCAAAGAAGATCTGGAAGCCAAATCCAAAGACCTCATGGACTCCCTACAAAAGCTCGGCGCCGAAATGTACCGCGCCCCTTCCGAAGCTCCTCAGAGCGAAGGGGGGCAAACAAAACCCGAGGATAAAAAAGAAGATAAAAAGGCCGAAGAAGGGGAAGTGGTAAATTAGACGCGTCGGCGCTTTGAAGGACGGGTTCCATTGTGAGGAACTGGGGTGATGTCAGCAATCAGATTCATTTTTAGTCCTGCAGCTTTTAATGCCCGCAGTGCCGCATCCCGTCCGGATCCGGGGCCTTTGAGAAATACCTCTACTTCTTTAATACCAGCTGCCATGGCTTTGCGGGCCGCGGCTTCAACTGCCATCGTAGCCGCATACGGAGTAGCTCTCCGGGCTCCCTTAAACCCAGCCGCTCCGGCTGACCCCCAGGCAATGGCATTTCCGCCCTGGTCGGTAATTGTTACTAAAGTATTGTTAAATGTCGCAGTGATATACACCTTGCCGTTCATATTATTTCTTTTCCTCCGCCTTTGGAGCTTCTTTAGTAGCTAATATTTCTTTCTTCAAAGCACCGATAGTCATTCTCTTACCTCTTTTAGTTCTGGCATTAGTCCTGGTTCTCTGGCCTCTTACAGGAAGTCCTTTGGAGTGTCTGTGACCCCTGTATGATCCAATCTCTTTTAATCGGGCAATGTTCTGTTGAATTTCTTTGCGCAAATCTCCCTCTACTTTTACCACATCCACTGCTTTTTGTACCCGAGCCAACTCTTCGGCTGTCAAATCTTTAACTCTCTTGTTTCCGTCCAAATTAGCATTCTTCAAAATTACCTTTACGTTCGACGGCCCGATACCATTAATATATCTTAGGGAAAATTCTACCTTTTTATTTTCTGGAATATCTCGTCCGGCAATTCTTGGCATATTATCCTTGTCTTTGTTTATGCTTGGGATTGGTGCAAATCACAAATAACACACCCTTACGTTTAACAATCCGGCAATTCCGGCATCGACTTTTGATGGAAGCTTGGACTTTCATATATAGATTATTTTATTTTTAAAATAATTCTTCCTAATGCGTCCTCTGGACTGGCCATGGCGACTCGGACTTTGTCTCCCGGTAGCAGTCTAATCCAATGGATTCTCATTTTACCCGCCAAATGACACAACACGATTCTTTCAGAGCCATTTAACCTGACCCTAAAAGAAGTGTTTGGTAAATTTTCTACGATTACCCCGTCGGATTCAAAGAGCAATGAACTAGGCATTTTTAAGCAGCTGTTAAAACCACAGGACCGTGCGCGGTAACCGCCACGGTCTCCTCAAACAGCCCTGATATTTTACCATCTGCCGTGGCTATTGTCCAACCATCATCATTTTTATATACCACCTCAAAATCTCCCTGGTTATACATAATCTCTATGGCTATAACCATCCCAGTTACCAATTTTGGGCTGTGTTCGTAATCTCCCAGTACAAAACAGGGAATGGCTGGCTCCTCGTGTAGTTCATGGCCTATCCCATGCCCAGTTAAAGCCCTCACGACACTATACCCCGCCTCTTCCACGGTTTCTTGCATAGCCCTGGAAATATCCGCTACCCGTTTACCAACCCTGGCCTGATCAATGGCCTTTTTCAGCCCCCTTCTTCCCACCTCCAAAAACCTTTCAGGGCCCCCGACTGTCACAGAGGTATCTGTATGAAAGCCTTTATAAAATATCCCCACGTCAAATCCCACCTTGTCCCCAGACTTTATTTTGTAGTCGCTGGGAATTCCATGCACCACAGTGTCGTTAATATTAATACAAGTTGCCCATCTGTATCCCGGAACCATTCTAAAAGAAGCTTTTCCCCCCGCTTCCCCAATTAGTTTTTCTGCCAGTTCGTCTAATTGAAGTGTGGTTATTCCTGGTTTTACAGCTTGTGCCACTTTATTTCTCACTTTGGCCAACAACTTTCCACCCTCTGCCATTATCTCAATTTCTTCCCCGGTCTTAATTGTCATTTTTGTCATAATCTCTCCTTAATATCTTTGGCAATTACTTCGATAGGCCTTTCTCCATCTATTTCCAAGAGCAGCCCGTCTTGTCTTGCCATCTCAATAACTGGTTCAGTTTGTGCTCTAAATAATTCTAATCTCTTTTTTATCGCCTCTGGTTTATCATCTTCCCTTTGCACGGGTTGATTATGATCACATCTTGCTGGTGCAGTTATTAAGTTATAAATTTGTCCACACACAGCGCACTGCCTTCTGGCCGAAAGTCTTCGCACAGTTTCTTTTTCGGAAATTTTCAAAAAAATTACCAGTTGTAAATGTTTTTTCATAACTTCATATTGACTAATAGTTCTAGGCGATCCGTCAAAGAGTAAGTTTCCATTATCATTTTCATTAATAAAGTCCAGGATAATTTTATTTGTAGTTTCATCAGGAACTAATTTTCCTTGATCAATCAAAGATCTTATTTCCGGATCCTTGGACTCTCTAAAAAATTTCCCCGTTTCAAATTTGGTCATCCCCATATCGCGCACCAACATCTCAGCCTGTGTGCCTTTACCAGATCCCTGGGGGCCCAAAAGAGCGATATTCATTACATCAAAAACGCATCATAACTTCTAATCGAAAGTTGTGACTGCAGGGACTTTACTGTTTCCAAAACGACAGAAACCACAATCAATATTCCTGTTCCTCCTAAAGAAAGTGTGGGGATTCTAAAAGCTACCTGGACAATGGCGGGCATAATAGCAATTGCCCCCAAGAAAACTGCTCCAGCTAGAGTTACCCGGTTCATAATGCCGTTTAAATATTCTACTGTTGCTTCTCCTGGTCTGATGCCTGGAACGAACCCACCGTACTTTTTTATTTCGTCCGCTATTTTTTGTGGGTTAAATACCACAGCCGTATAAAAATAGGTAAATCCAATTACCAGTAAGAAATATGACAAGTTATATGCCCAGCCATCAGGATTCATAAAAGCCACCACCGTCCTGGCCGCATAGGCTACCTGCTGATTATTTATGTTTTGTAAAAATTGACCCACCAAAGAGGGGAGAAGAACCAGTGATACTGCAAAAATAATAGGAATTACCCCCGCCTGATTGACCCGCAGTGGCAAGTGGGTGGCTTGTCCTCCATACACTTTTCCTGCTCTAATTCTTCTTGCGTACTGAATAGGAATATTTCGTGACGCTTCATTCATAAACACAACTGCCGCAATCAATACTAAAGCTACTCCCACAAATACCGCCAGATTTCCCAGAGAAAGAGTTTCCAGTGTCACCGCTGTTTGCCCTAAAGTAACCGGCAACCTGCCTACAATTCCAGCAAAAATCAACAGACTTACTCCATTCCCCACTCCATATTCAGTAATCAATTCTCCTAACCACACAGAAAGTATTGTCCCGGCGGTCATGGTTATAATTAAAGCCAATAAAGAAAACACATCCAGTGTCCCAATTACAGACTGGCTGCGTAATAGTGAATACATGGCAAATCCCTGCAATATAGCAATGGGTACGGTCAATAGTCTGGTGTATTGATTGATTACTTCCCGGCCAAATTCTCCCTCTTTTGACAGCTCTTCCAGCTTTGGAAACACCATAGTTAAAAGTTGCACAATAATCGAGGCATTAATATAAGGGCCCAGTCCCAACGCGATCAACGAAAAATTAGCCAACGTTCCTCCAGAAAATATATCTAAAAGCCCTAAAAGTTGTGAGCCTGCAAATAGTTGTCTTAGCGCTTCTCGGTCAATTCCTGCCACGGGGATATGAGCCAAGAGCCTATATACCAACAACATGCCTAAGGTAAACAGTATTTTTCTGCGTAACTCAGGCGTACCCCAAACCTTTTTTAGAAATTCCCACACTTTACTCATTACCCTCAATTTTACCACCCGCCTTGACAATTTTCTTGGCCGCACCAGCTGAGATTGGCACTTTAATTACTAGCGCTTGTTTTATTTCTCCTCCGTCCAAAATTTTTACTCGGGTTAGCCCTAAGCTTTTCAAAGTCACCTCTGATTTTGCTGGCAAATCTGCTAAATCTCCCAAGTGCAAAATCACCGGTTTTTCATTAGGCTTGAGTTTCCCCTTGCCTCGAAGTAGGGGAATTCTCTTTACCAGAGATTTCTTTGTTTTTGTTCCCTCATATAGCAAAGGCACATCTTCGCGGGCCTTTTGTCCCTTATTACCCCGGCTGGAAGTATGACCTCCCTTTCCAGAGCCAATTCCCCGACCCACTCGCTTTTTGGGTCTGGTTATTATTCTTGGTAGCTCATTTATTCTCATAATTTTTTAATCTTTTTAACGCCTCAAAAGTGGCGTAAACATTAGACGCTTTGTTATTGGTTCCCAGAATTTTACTCACAATATCCCTAATTCCCGCTGCTTCCACAACAGCTCTAACCGGTCCTCCGGCAATTACTCCGGACCCAGCCGGCGCCGGCTTCAACATTATTTGTGCCGCCCCTAACTTTAATCTCACCTCGTGAGGAATAGTTGTTCCGCGAGTTGCAACCGTAATCAGATGTTTTTGTGCATACGAGCTGGCTTTACGCATAGCCGAAGCCACATCGGCAGCTTTGCCCAACCCTACTCCCACTCGGCCTTTTTTATCGCCCACCACTACCAAGACAGAAAAATTCATCCTGTTACCCCCCTTGGTTTTCTTTGACACCCGGTTAATTTGCACCGTTTTTTCTTCAAACTCCTTTGGTTCCTGGTTCATCGCAGGTCTGGCAAATGGTCTCAAAATTCCATCCCCCCTTCTCTGGCCGCTTCCGCCAGAATTTTTACTTGACCGTGATACCGGTAAGCTCCTCGATCAAAAACAATCCTTGTAATTTTTGCTTTCAAAGCTCTCTCAGCCACGGTTTTGCCAACTTCTGCCGGTTTTTTGCCTCCGGCAGTAGCCAATGTTTTACCCACAGAGTCATCAATAACCTGTGCCCAAATGTATTTATTTGACCGAAAAACCGACAATCTTGGTCGGTCAGAAGATCCCCGTACCTTATTCCGGGTTCTCACGGCCCGTCTTTGACTGCTCTTTTTATATCTGGTAATCATATTATTTAGTCGCTCCTGCCCCCGCTTTGGCGGCTTTTCCGGCTTTGCGTTTAATAACTTCGCCTTCGTACTTGAGGCCCTTGGCCTTATAAGGGTCAGCCGGTTTTAGTCCACGGATTCTGGCAGCCATTTCTCCGACCAGCGCTTTGTCAGTTCCAGAGACTGTTATTTTATTCTCCACGACAACAAAAGTCACCCCGCTGTCCAGCGGGGCTTTAACCACTACCGGGTGAGAAAATCCCAAAGACATATTAAGATCACTTCCTGCCACAGCCGCCCGGTAGCCGGTTCCAGAAAGCTCTAGAGTTTTACTCCAGCCCAGGCTTACTCCCAGAACCATGTTATTAATAAGCGATCGAGACAGACCATGTAGGTTTGATAATTTTGCCGTTACTAAAATCTTACCCTCGTCAATTTTTGCCTCCACACCATCCGGCATTACCCATTCCAACTGTCCTTTAGGCCCCACGACAATTACCCTGTTACTGTTTACAGTTACAGTTACTTCACTTGGTATAGTAATGGGTAATTTTCCTATTCTAGACATATACTTACCAAACTTGGGCGATAATTTCGCCTCCTACATTTAACTTTTTAGCCTGTTTATCGGACATCACTCCTTTTGGTGTGGACAAAATATTTATTCCCAGTCCTCCCAAAACTCTAGGCAATTTTTTCACTTTGGTATAAATTCTTACTCCCGGCTTGCTCACTCTCCGGATGTCAGTTAAAACCGGAACCCTACCGTTATATTTTAGAGTTATCACCAACTCATCGTCCTCGCGGGAAATTTTTTCTATAAATTTGTTTTCTAGAAGTACTTTTGCCACTCTTTCTCTCATAGTACTCCACGGTGATCGTATCTCCAGCAGATTAGCTCTATAGCCGTTTTTTATTCGAATTACCAAATCTGATACAGGATCGTTTACCATGATGCCTTTTTCACTCCCGGGAGTTCTCCCTTATGTGCTAATTCCCTAAAACACAACCGACACAAACCAAACATGCGCATATACGCCCTTGGCCTTCCGCATTTTTGACAGCGGTTTCGGTACTGTGTGCTTGGGTGCACCAAATAACCTTTTTGTTGTTTGACGAGTTTTGATGTTTTAGCCATTTTTCTTAAAAGGCATCCCCATTTCAGTTAACATTTCTCGGGAAGCATCAGGGTTACCAGCCGTATTTACAATTGTAATTTCCAGACCCCTGATTTTATCAATTTTTGAGAAATCTATTTCAGGAAAAACAATTTGTTCGGATAGTCCCAAAGTATAGTTTCCCGCTTTATCGAACGCAGTAACCGATACTCCCTGAAAATCTCTTACCCGAGGTAGGACTATTGTAAACAGTTTTTTCAAAAACCCTTCCATCCTTTTTCCTCTTAAGGTTACAGTCAAACCCACCGAATCTCCTTCTCTTACTTTGAAATTAGCAATAGAAGTTTTTGCCCGAGTTACCTTAGGTTTTTGGCCTGCAATAATAGCCAGTTGCTCAGAAGCCTTAGCCAAGACCCCCTTGTCACTTATGGCCTCTTTTAGCCCGATGTTTAATACCACCTTAGTTATTTTTGGTTTAGCCATTTTATTCATAGTTATTTTTTAGTCTTTTTTAACTTTGCTACCCCATCAATTTCTTGATCGCATTTACGACATACCCTGACTTTTTTGTCATCTAGCAATCTATACCCCACCCGGGTTGGTAATTTACATTTAGGACATACCAAGGCCACATTACCTACAGGCAATGGTCTACTAAGAGTCAAAATCTCCCCTGGCTGATTTTCACCTTTTTTCTTAGTGTGTCTCTTATACTGATTCAGCCCAGGAACAAGTACCAATTGTGAACTTACAAAAACTTTCTCCACAGCCCCTTCCCGGCCCCGGTCTTTGCCGGCAGTTACCAATATTTTGTCACCTTTTTTTAGTTTCATATGACCTCCGCTGCCAATGAGGCAATCTTATTAAAACCTGCGTCTTTTACTTCCCGGGCCACAGGGCCAAAAATTCGGCTCCCCCGGGGTTCTCCAGTTTTAGGGTCAATAACCACACCGGCATTATCGTCAAATCTGACATAGCTTCCGTCTTTTCTTCCCTGTTCTTTTCTGGTCCGGACAATTACTGCCTTAACTACTTCAGAATCTTTTACTGCCCCATTAGAATCTGCTCCGTCAACAACGGCCGTTACAACGTCTCCCAAATACCCAAATTTTCTCTTCCAGGCCCCCATTACCTGAATCACCCGCAGCTTTTTGGCGCCGCAGTTATCAGCAGGAACAAGGATGGTTCTTAGTTGTACCATATTTATTTCTTAATAATTTCAATAATTTTCCAGGTTTTAGTTTTTGACATGGGTGGAATTTGCACCATTTTTACATCGTCGCCCGGTTTTGCTCCCAACTCGTCGTGGGCATGAAACTTACTGGTCTTCCGTACCCGTTTGTGATAAAGCGGATGAGCTTTAAATCTTACAACTTCCACCACCACAGTTTGTTTCATTTTATTCGATAATATTTTTCCTACTGTTGCTTTCATACGAGTTTGCTTTTAACTATAGCTAACTGTTTGCGCATGACATAAGTTCTCTGATTTTTTAATCTGGCCATATCTAGCAGTTTTTGCAAATCGCCAACCCTAACTGCTAATTCAGCTTTCGTTAAGTTTTTTATTTGAGATTTAAATTTAATCATCTTTAGATATTATTCTAAATTTAAACGGCATTTTGGCGCTGGCCTTAATAAAGGCAGTTGTTGCTAATTCCTTTGATACCCCTGCTATCTCAAAGATAATTCTCCCAGGAGTAATTACTGCCACATAATCGAAAATATCACCCTTTCCAGATCCCATTCTGGTCCCCAAAGCCTTTTTAGTAATTGGCTTGTCAGGAAAAACTCTGATCCATACTTTTCCACCTCTTTGGGTATATCTGGTGATAGCCTTTCTTGCTGCCTCAATTTGACGAGCTGTCATCCAACCCCGGCTTAGAGATTTTAAGCCAAATTCTCCAAAGTTCAAAACACTACCACGAATAGTAGATCCGGACATGTGTCCTCTAAATTGTTTTCGATATTTTTGTTTTTTAGGCTGTAACATTTTTTTCTCCTCTGTTTATCCAAACTTTAATTCCTACATACCCAGATCGGGTTAGAGCGGGGAATTGTGCATAGTCTATATCTTGACGCATTGTTTGTAGCGGAACTGCTCCTTGTTGGTATAGTTCCCGTCTGGCAATTTCTGCTCCTCCGATCCGGCCCGCAATAAGAATTTTTATTCCTAACGCTCCAGATTGCATAGTTCTTTCTAGGGTTTTTTTAGCTACACGTCTGGCCGGAAGCCTTTTTTCAATCTGTTCAGCAATTTTTGAAGCGACAAAGTAAGCATTTAGATCAGGATTTTTAACTTCCTCAATTTGTGGTTGTTCAATTTTGAAAGTTTGTGTTCCAATGGTTTTCAAAATAAACTTTTTCAACTCCTCAATTCCTGCCCCGCCGCGGCCGATTACCACCCCTGGTCTAGTAACAGAAATTATTACTTTTAAACTTTTAATTGATCGCTCAATATTTATTTGAGTCACTCCGGCTACTCTCAGTTTTTTCATCAAAGCCGCCCTTAACCTATTATCCTGATCCAGATATATACGGTATTTCTTAGGATCCATAGTAAACCACTTAGATTTCCACATCGAGGTAGGGGAAAGAGGAATTCTATATGCAATTGGATTTACTTTGTGTCCCATATACTTATTCCTTTCCCTCCAAAATTACAACAACATGAGCCATTCGCTTCCGGCGGATTCCTGCATCAAACCTAGCTCCGTGTGCATGAGCATCGCGCCTTTTTAATCTTGGACCTTCTTCGACCTGAACAGATTTAATTGTTAATGATTCTGGTGACAACTTAAAATTGTTTTTAGCATTTCCCATAGCCTGTTGAAACACATCCAAAACTACCTCCGCACCCTTCTTGTGCATCAATTTTAGTTGAGATATAGCTTCCAAAGGTTTTAATCCCACTACTGCTCTGGCCACAATCCGTAGCTTTCTTGGGCTGGTTCTTACAAAACTAGCTTTGGCTGTAATCATCATGTCTTATCCATGGTCCTCTTGACGATGGCTCCATGTCCTCTAAATATTCTGGTAGGGGCGAACTCTCCTAACCTATGTCCTACCATTGATTCGGAAATAAACACATCAGCGAATTTATTGCCAGTATGTACTTGGAAAGTATGACCCACAAACTCTGGAGATATTTGAGACGCCCGAGACCAGGTTTTGATAGGGGATTTTTGTCCACCTGACATTTTCTGCACCTTAGAAAGCAGTCTTTCGTCAACAAATGGTCCTTTTTTGTTTGATCTAGCCATATTTATTTACGCCTTTGTACAATTAACTTGCGTGAATATTTATACTTTTTTCGAGTTCTGGTTCCTCTTGCAGATTTCCCCCATGGAGTCTTAGGATGCATACCTTCACCAGACCGTCCCTCCCCGCCGCCGTGAGGATGAGATCTGGGGTTTTGAGCGGTTCCTCGGACAGTAGGCCTTACTCCCATATTTCTCTTCCTTCCCGCCTTACCCAGGTTTACATTCTTCCATTCCTCATTGGCGAGTTGTCCGATTGTAGCATAGCTTTCCAGATTAAACCGACGCACCTCTCCAGATGGTAATTTTATCAAAGCATTACTTTCTTCGAAGCCAACTACTACTGCAGCAGCCCCAGCCCCCCGGGCTAATTTTGCACCCTGGCCTGGTCCAATTTCCAAATTATGCACCAAAGTCCCTACGGGAATTGATTTTAGCGGTAAAGCATTACCCGCCGTCAACGGAGCAGACTCTCCAGCCATAACTTTTTGCCCAAGCTCCAATCCCATTGGGGCCAATATATATCGTTTTTGTCCGTCAATATATTGAACCAGAGCCAAATTTGCAGTTCGATTTGGGTCATACTCCAAAGATACCACCCGAGCCACAACATCTCTCTTATCTCTTTTCCAATCAATTTCTCTGTAAAATCTTTTGTGTCTTCCACCTTGGTGGTGGGTCGTCACAATTCCAGTGGCATTTCGACCAGAATTTTTTGCCAATATCCATGTCAGCTTTTTTTCCATATGTTATTTACTTCCTCCGGTTTCAAATAAATCAATTTTCTCTAACGGATTAATCTGCACAATAGCTTTTTTCCAATCGGATAAATTTACTGTTAAGCCTTTTTTTCCTCGGCGCTTACTTTTGCCGGGCACGATCATTGTTTGTACATGAAGTACTTTAATTTTAAATAAATCTTCTACCAATCTTTTAATATCCACCTTAGTAACTT
>JBBUDC010000013.1:2148-3496 GCA_038057495.1 Patescibacteria group bacterium | reverse complement strand
AACTTCCACTAATGTAGCAAACGTATATCTTTTTTTAGCCGCTTCTTTTAGAGATTTTTCGGTAATAATTGGTTTAAGCAACATGGATCTTTTTAATACTGGAAATAACTTCTTTGGTCAAAATTAACTGTTTGTTAGCCAATATTTCATAAGCCGACAAACTCTCAGGTCCTCGAACCATAGTTTGTCCCAAATTTCGGATGGCTTGTTTAAACTTAACTTGACCCTTATCCAAAATAACTAGCTTCTTCTCTTCAGGCAGCCAGGCTAATTGTTTTGTTTTGCCGGTAGCCTTATCAGATCCTTCAATAATCATAATTTCATGGGCAGAAGCTTTAGTAGATAGGGCTCCCAAAAGAGCCAACTTCCGCATTTTAGACGAAAGTGACAATTTGTAGTTTTGTTCTCCAGAAGGACCATGGGCAATTCCGCCTCCCACAAAAATTGGGGCTGCGTAACTTCCATGTCTGGCTCTTCCCGTACCTTTTTGTTTATACATTTTGGCCGTGGTCTTAGCTACTTCAGCCCTAGTTTTAGTTTTTGCGAAAGCTTTTCTTTGGTTAGACAGCCACACTCTCACGGCCTGGGCAAGAAGCTGAGGTTTTACTTCCACTCCAAATATCTCTTTTGGCAAAGTCACAGCCTCCATCTTTTCTCCTTTGAGATTAAAAGTTGCAGCATTGCTCATATTTTTGTGATTCGAACAATCGTTCCCCGATGTCCAGGAACGGATCCAATAACCGAAAGTTCTTTTTCGTTAACATCTAAAATTTTAAGTCCAGAAGATACAGTCTTTTCTCCACCCATTCGTCCGGCCATTTTCTTTCCCCTATACACTCGTCCTGGTGTGGTAGTTTGTCCTATAGACCCAGGGGCTCGTTCTCGATCAGATTGGCCATGAGTTCGTGGTCCACCAGCAAATCCATATCGCTTTACTACTCCAGAAAAACCCTTTCCTTTAGAGACCCCCGTAATTGTAACTACGTCTCCAACTAAAAAATCCGCTTCATGACTGTTGCGGATTTCTTTTGTTTGGGATTTATGATCAGTAGTTTGGATTTTAACTATTTTTGCCTCATAGCCGTGTTTTTCCACAGTACGTGATCCAGTCTCACTGGTAGGCAAGATAGACAACATGGTCACCCCAGCCCGCTTCCCTTCAGGGGTATATTTAGCTGTCATGCCGATTTTCTTAGCAAAAATTGTATTTAGCATATTTTTGACACAAAAAAAGTGCCCGGAAGGCACTTATTTTCTTGCCGTCCGCACTTACGTTAACCGCAGTATGCGCACTGTAATCTCACAGTAGGGCGATTATACCAGATCTACATCTTGATCTCAATATCCA
>JBBUDC010000013.1:0-2048 GCA_038057495.1 Patescibacteria group bacterium | reverse complement strand
TGTTCCCGGGCATTTTTGTCTACGTGAGGAGAAGAAGTTACTACAATCAATTTTCGATCAGTTGGCAAGGGGAGTGGGCCTGAAACTTTGGCACCTGTTGCCAGGGCTGTTTCTAATATCTTCGCGGCTGTTTGGTCAATGACTCTGTGGTCAAATGACTTCAGCCTCACTCGTAGTCTTCCCTTTGCCATATCAAAGTGCAGAAAAAGGTTAAGCGATTATTTTGGTTACGGCACCAGCGCCGACTGTTTTTCCGCCTTCGCGGATAGCAAATCGCAAACCTTCTTCCAAAGCCACTGGGGCGATCAATTTTACTTTTACTTTAGCATTATCTCCAGGCATAACCATTTCTACTCCAGTTGCCAAAATTGCTTCCCCCGTCACATCTGTGGTCCGGATATAGAATTGAGGCCGGTATCCGGAGAAGAAAGCTGTATGCCGCCCACCCTCTTCTTTGGTTAATACATAGATTTCAGCATCAAATTCTGTGTGTGGAGTAATACTGCCTGGTTTAGCCAACACTTGCCCTCTTTCCACCTGATCTTTCTCTATACCTCTTAGCAAAATTCCCACATTGTCTCCAGCTTGGCCTTCGTCTAGTTGCTTTCTAAACATTTCCACTCCGGTTACAACCGTGGATTGAGTAGGCTTAATACCTACTATTTCAATAGTGTCGTTAATCTTCACTCTTCCGCGCTCAATTCTTCCCGTTACCACAGTACCTCTACCCTTAATAGAGAAGACGTCTTCAACTGGCATCAAGAATGGCTTATCCAATTCCCGTACTGGATCTGGAATAAAGTCATCCACTGCCTTCATTAATTCCAAAATCTTCTCTTCATATTTGGGGTCGCCTTCTGTAGCTTTTAAAGCTGATCCGCGGATAATAGGCGTCTTGTCTCCAGGATAACCATACTTAGTCAACAGTTCCCTAACTTCCATTTCTACTAGATCCAAAAGCTCAGCATCATCCACCATGTCACACTTGTTTAAGAAGACCACAATAGATGGCACGTTCACCTGCTTGGCCAACAGAAGATGTTCACGGGTCTGGGGCATAGGTCCATCTGGGGCGGAGACTACCAAAATGGCTCCGTCCATTTGGGCGGCACCTGTAATCATGTTCTTGATGTAGTCAGCGTGACCTGGAGCGTCGATATGGGCGTAGTGTCTTTTTTCAGTTTCGTACTCTTGGTGAGAAAGATTGATGGTTACTCCACGAGCTTTTTCTTCTGGAGCAGAATCGATTTCGTCATATCTCTTGGCGGTAGCCATTCCCTTTTTGGCTAAGACCATAGTGATGGCGGACGTCAAAGTCGTCTTCCCGTGGTCCACGTGACCGATGGTTCCGATATTTACGTGTGGTTTATTTCTGACAAAAGTAGCCATATGACGTTCTCAATTCTAAACGAAAACAATTTTCCACGCAAGAGGGAAATTTATTCCATTGTTGCCTCTGGTCCTTTGTTTCTGAAAGCTTTTACAAATTGTTCTGCTAATTTTTCGTTCCAAGACTCCATCTTCAATATCCTATCCCAAGCGACCAATATAACTGGTTTATCAGTAGTTGGGTTTGGCTGGATAATCAGTTTTTTCAGCTCCATCTTTTTTGCCCAATCGGCCAATACTTGAGCCAATGAACAATCAGCCTTAAATGTTGCACTGGGAGTACTGTCGCCATCCAGATCGCCCTCATCTTCATGTGCGCTCACACTGAGCGTTGAGGGCTGAGCGTTGAGGGCTTGTGCGCAGTTATAGTGCACAATCACATACCCGTGTTCTAAAGAATGAATCAACTTGTATTTATCTTGCGCTTCGCCATAAATTCCCGGTCTAATCCAATCTGGGTCGTGCGGTCCAGAAACTGGGGGATTTGAATTGTATTTAAACTCATCCAGTTTAGCGTGTTCCCAATGTTCTCGTCCCTGATCTTCCACTGCCTCACCGGGCAATTTTCCAGATCCGCTTACTAGCCAAATTACTCCTCCAATCAATATTAAAATTCCTACAATCCACTTAAGCATTTGCAGCTACTTTACCAGATTTAG
>JBBUDC010000012.1:0-2529 GCA_038057495.1 Patescibacteria group bacterium | reverse complement strand
ATCGTCGATGGCATCAGACATGTGATGGATAAATACAAATGGATCTTTGGGTTTACTCATAAAACTGGGAGCATATTTTGAAATATATATTTCTTGACATATTTATTAACTGAGTCATACGTGACCACATCAACTTCACGTTTTAGATTTTTCTCTAAATCATTTTTGAGATGAATTAAATCAAAGAGGGACATGCCGTCTGGGGCGTTAATTAGAACGTCTACATCGCTTTGGTCGTTGTAATCACCACGGGCAAAAGAACCGAAGAGATCGGATTTAGTTACGCCATATTTGAGCAAAATAGGCTTGATGGTGGAAATTACTTGATCTGATTTCATGATCCAATTATACGCTAGTAAGTGGGCAGGAATTGTTTCAAATTATCAGCGGTGATGTAAAACTCTTTGCCTTTGCCTTCAACTATCAACTTGGCGGTTTTGCGGACTAGCCCTTGAATGGTTCTTTCCAGAGTACGGATACCGGCGTCGAAGCCTAAAGGCCGGACAATTTGGGGCCAGACGGCGTCGTCGATTTTGAGAGCTGTAGGAGGAAGAGACGCGTTTTTAATTTCGGTGGGCAAAACATAATCTCGGGCGATTTTTATTTTTTCCTCGTCGTTGTATGAGGGCATGGTCATGGGTTCCAACCGGTCCATGACGGCGGTGGAAATATTGGTAGTGTTGTTGCAGGTGGCAATGAATAATACTTGGGAAAGGTCAAAGGGGTAGTCAATATAATGATCGGTAAAACCGGCGTTTTGTTCAGGATCCAGAAGTTCTACTAAAACTCCCATGATTTCTGAACGGGCGGATTCGGCTACCCGGTCGATTTCATCAAGAAGAATGACGGGGTTTTTGGCTTCGGCACGGCGGAGATTTTTGATAATTTGGCCGGGTTCAGCGTCAGGATATGCCCGGGATTGGCCGCGCAGGTCAAGGGCTGAACCCATGCCGCCAAAGGGGATGCGGACAAATTTGCGGCCCATAGACTGGGCAATGGATTTAGCTAAGGTGGTTTTACCGGTACCTACAAGACCCACCAACAATAAAATCGGAGCGTGGTAAATGGTACTTTTTTGCTGATTTAAAATTAAAACTGACAAATATTCTAAAATGCGCTGTTTTAAATCTTCCAGGCCGTAGTGGTGCTGATCAAGAATTTGTTTGGCGTGGCCCAAATCCAAAATGTCTTTGGTTAACTTGTCCCAAGGAAGAGAGGTGATCCAATCGATGTAGTGAGCGGCTTGTTCGGGATTAGTGCCGCGGGTGAGAATTTCTTCGGCTTTGGCGCGCAAATCGTCAGGAAGAGTGGCAGACTTTAATTTATCGTCCATTAACTCAAGTATATCTCATGGGAGCCAATGTCGTAGAAAAGAACTTCCGTTTGCCCGGAGTTTGTAAAACGAAACATGATGCGTAAATTAGGTAAAACAGAAAACGAATAAAATCCCTTTAACCTGTCTTTAAGCGAATGGGTGTCTAGTGACGAGTAAAATGGATCTTCTTTAAAAAGGGCTATTTCTTCCAAAGCTGCGGCTTTTTCGTCAGCGCCTAGCCTCTTAAACTTACGGAAAAACCGGGTGGTAACTTTTACGTTCTTAATCATCTAAAAGTTCGTGAAGATCGTCAGAGAGGGTTATAACTTTACCGGATCTTAATTCCTCTTCCCCCTCCTTAATGGCCTGGAGAGCGTCTTTGGTTTCCCAATCTGTAACCTTGGTGATAAGAGATTGAAGCCTTTTAATGTTGATGACCGCAGCCTGGGGCTTGTTGTTGCGAACGATAATTACCGGCTGATCGCTGGATCTGGCCAAATTAATAATCCGGGCGGAATCCCGTTGTAAATCGGAGGCGGAAACTAAGGTGGGAAGTATGTTCATGTATATATACTATCTTATGTAAGATTGTATGTCAAGCATTTGATTTGATAAGTGGTAGTATCAGAAAGTAGGTCGCGCAGTATATGGCTAAAAAGACATATGACAACTGTAAATGATAACGATACGCAATAAAGCCGAAAACTAATTGGATAGGAATAATATTGGAGACAAAACTATTTAAAGAGGCAAGTGTTGCTCTTTGGTGTGAAGGAACCTCTTTTTGAATAATACCGTCGCTTAATACACGACTAAATTCAAGTACTACACCTAAAAATAAAATTCCAGTTACCATCAAAGGGTGACGAAACCAAGCTGTCAACAAAAGAATTACTATACCAATTATCGCTGTGATATTAAGAGTGATCCAGGAATAATGTTTGAATTTATGAGCTATTGTACTGGCTATACTTTGAACTACCATAGCTAGGGCAAAAATAATCCCAATAAAATAGTTGGGGAAACCCAAAAATTTAAGATAAATATCATTAAACTCCTCCAGTTCGGAAAATGCGGCAAAGATTATCGCCGAGTAGAGCACAATTCGCAATAAATTACGATTTTGGCTAACTGTCTTTATTGAACTTTTGACGAAACTCCAATATTTATCTTCTCCTTCTTTCCGAAACCGGCCTAATTGGTCTTAGCATGTT
>JBBUDC010000011.1:0-3522 GCA_038057495.1 Patescibacteria group bacterium | reverse complement strand
CGGAGTTCCTCCTCATTTAGTGCTAAGTGCTTAGTGCTAAGTGCTAGGTCGAACTTAGCCCCTAGCCCCTGGCCCTTAGCCCTAGCGAGAACGCTCTGCGTTCTCGCAAAAGTGTACTGAATATACGGCCCCGAACTTCCCTCAAAACTAACCGATTTATCTATATCAAACTCAATATCCCGGCCAATGCCGCTTCTCAACATCGCATATTTAACCGCCGCCACTCCCACTGCGTCCGGATCTGTAGCATCTGGAGCAATCTCTAAAACCTTTTTCTTGGCCTCATCCAATAACCACTCTGCAGTTAGAACATTCCCCTTCCGGCTAGCCATCTTGGCCATTCCCGGCAGTTTCACCATTCCATGACCAATATGCTTAGTCCGCTTCGCCAAATCTGGATAAAGTAGATCTAAACACTTCAAAAGCACTCTAAAGTAGTCATTTATTTCATTAGCCGTAATTATTACCGACAGATCGTAAGGAAAATCAGCAAACTTAGTTGGCGCCAACCCCAGCTCTTTAGCTTCATAGGTAGGCAAACCTTGGGAATTTACAAACACTCTAGTATGTAATCCATACTTCTCCCCCTCAAAAACCACAGCCCCCTCACTCTTTTTAAATACTCCTTTACCCAAACCCTCTTCAACAACTTGCATACCCTTTTTCCCGGATTCCGATTCAAAATACATAAAATCAAACTTGGTTCCCAGTCTTTTATAAATACCGTCAAAGTACATCAAACTCTCTCTTTTACCTAATTCATATAATTTCATAATTTCCGCAGACTTAGCTTCGTATAATTTTATATTCAGCTCTTTAATTTCCGCAGCAGCCTCTGAATTGTCCTCAAACGCCGTCGCCCCCGCAGCATACGCCTCCCCTAAAGACTTGGCGGTTACATTCTTGCCCAGTTTTAATCGCATCATTCCCCAAATTGCTTTGGCTACATGCATGCCCACATCTCCTTGATAACAAGCCCGTTTTACCACTGCTCCATTAGCCTCAAACAGTCTGGAAATAGCTTCACCTACTGTATTGCTATATAGGTGACCAATATGCAATTCTTTAAACGGATTTGGATCTGTAAACTCTATCATTACCCGTTTGTCCCCAAACATAGAGCTTTTTCCCCATTCAGAATCTGTTATCACTCTAGCTATTAGATTGCTAAAATAGGCATCTTTGAGCTTGATATTAACAAACCCACCTGTCCTAGCCACACTTTCTACAAATTCCAGCTCTCTTAGTTTCTTAATCACTTCGTCTGCTTCAGCTCCTGGCTTTACAAACACTGCGTAGTCCCCCCAATTCTCATTCTCCGGGTGTTCCAGCTTCGTTCCTACTATCTTCTGCAACTCGTTTGCTATCATGACCTGATTATAAGATACTTAAGAAACTTAAGCTACTTAAGCGACTTATGAATCCCATCAAGCACCTGCTCACCTACCGGTATGCCCTCATTATCCATGATCTGACTGTGATTTTCGTGCAGAAATATATCGATTACAAATCCCGCACTCGCGATCAGATGGAACAAGCAGCCCGCTCCGGCAAGCAAAACATCGTCGAAGGCGTCTCACAAATAGCCTCTCTCAAAACTCAAATCAAATTACTGGCGGTATCATTAGCTTCGTTTGAAGAGCTCACTGCCGATTATGAAGACTATCTCCGTCAGCATAATCTGGAAATCTATCCCAAAACCGATCCTAAAATCACCAAGTTCCGTGAGACCGCTTATCGTCTAAGCAACTTAAGAAACCTAAGTAACTTAGGTGACTTATTGGAAAAACCTACCCTTCCGGGAAACCCCACAGATGACGCCAACTATCTATTGACCCTGTGCCACATCGTGACTTATCTCCTCTCCAAGCAAATCAAAGCCACCGAAGAGAAATTCATCCGCGAGGGGGGCTATACCGAAAACCTTTTCCAGAAACGTCTTAAGAGTCTCAAATAACTTCGGAGCGGGAACGAAATGGGGATGATATGTATCCAAAAATCGACTAAATGACTATTGACACTTCTTTCCACAACCCTCATAAATAATATAGTTGATAATACCTGATAAAACTTGATAATTTGAATTCAAAATGACCCCTGCCCAAAAATCACTCTATAACATCTCCGAAGCGGCCAAACTTTTGGGGGTCTCCGCTGTCACTCTCCGTCTCTGGGAACGCCAAGGCAAAATCACCTCCTCCCGTACTGTTGGAGGCCAACGCCGCTACACTCCGGGCGATCTGGAAGTCATCCGCCAAATGCCTCATTCCCGCTCTGCCGCTCTGATTCCTGAAGTCTCCATCCCCAAATTTCACTTCCAGCTCTCTTCTTCCCAAAAACGTGCCTTACTCATTTCTTTTGTTTCCATAATCATTTCAATTCTCAGTTTAATCTCTGTTAAATACGGATTTATATCTTTACCCTCCGAAACCCAAGTCAAAGACCTAATTTCCCTGTTCCAGCGCCCAACTGCCATTTACCATGAACTAACTAACCAACTAACCAGCCAGGTCCTGGCTTCCCAAACCCGGTTTGAAGACTTGCTCTTCAAAGTCAACGTTCCCGCAGAATTCGCCCAGGATATCAAGGCCCCCAATGTTTTATACGGCCTCAAAGCCGGCACCGGAGTGACCATCTCTGCGGGCCAAAATCCAACTATTTCAACCGGAAACTCCTTTGGAGCGGTCAAAACCGGTTCGACTACGCTTTCTGCTACCGGTTCCGCCGATTTACTGACCTTTGCCGCCGGCAGTGGTATTTCTTTGTCCGCCGATACTACCACTAATAAATTGACCGTTACCAATTCCCTTAATCTGGATGACGTGGGCTGGAAAGATGACGGAACAATCGTCAGATTAACCACTCCCGGAGACATCGTGGCCATCGGAGCCGCCACCGGCGCCGCCAAATTAAATATCAACACCGACGAAAACCGGGATTTAATCACCGCCTCCCAATCCGGCAATCTCAAATTCCGCCTCACCTCGGCAGGAATTATTGACACTGGTACCTGGAACGGCTCTGTCATTGGACCGGCGTATGGAGGCACAGGAATAGCTAACAACGCCGCCTCAACTCTGACTATTTCCGGTAACTACGCCACTACCCTTACACTCACGGGAACAACCGGAGTCACCCTGCCCACTTCAGGCACTCTCTACGGCACCGCCACTGGATCCATCACTTCCTCTCAACTGCTTACCTCACTAAGTGATGAGACCGGATCTGGAGTGGCTGTCTTTGGCACCTCTCCCGCCATAACCACCAGTCTAACCACTCCCTCCACTACCTTTGCCCTGATAAACACCACGGCTACTACCGTCAACTTTGCCGGCGCCGCTACCGCTCTTAATCTGGGCGCCGCCACCGGCACCACCACCATTGCCAATGCCGCCTCCATCTCTGGGGCTTTGACTCTGTATGGTACCCCCACCATTCAATCTACCGCTAATCAGTCTCTGACTCTAGGTGGTGATACCACCGGAAATATATCAATAATAGACAATATAGTTGCTTCCGGTA
>JBBUDC010000010.1:0-3260 GCA_038057495.1 Patescibacteria group bacterium | reverse complement strand
ATTCAATATAATCTTCCAAAAATTTTTGGTACTTGGAAAGTTTGAAGAAGTAATTTTCCTCCGAAACTTTTTTGGGAGTTTTAGTAGGGTGAAAAGTGCATTTTCCATCTACAAGATCTCCCTCCTCTAAAAATTTTTCGCACCCTTCACAATAAAGTCCGTCGAATTTGTCTAAATAGATATCACCAGCCGCTTTTGACTTTAAATAAACTTTTTGAGCAAACTTAACATGATCCTCATCAGTAGTTCTGATAAATCTATCGTATGAGATATTTAGCAAATCCCATTCCTTCTTATCTTCAACCGCAATTAGGTCAACAAACTTTTTAGGCTCAACTCCTTTCTCCTCGGCGCTTTTTTGCACCTTTTGTCCATGCTCGTCGGTCCCGGTCAAAAACCAGGTTTTGTCTCCTATGAGCCTGTGATATCTGGCCAACACATCCGCCAAGATTTTTTGGTACGAGTGACCGATATGAATTACATCGTTCGTATAATCAATGGCAGTAGTGATGTAGAATTTTTTGTCCATGCAGGTATTTTATGCTATAGTCCCGTCCATGACAAACGCCGCACCCTCAAAAGCAGTCCTTCGCAAGTATGCCCAAGTTTTGGTCAACTTAGCCCTTAATTCCGGCAAGGGAATTAAAAAGGGTGATGTCGTTCGTCTGACCGTCTCCGAGAGCGCTAAACCTTTATATGTAGAAATCCGTAACCAAATCCTCCGTTCCGGAGGTCACGTCATCTCAAACTATCTTGCCGACGACGTTTCCCGCGATGCCCTCGAGCTGTCGTCTCCGAACCAACTTAAATTTTTTCCCAGTAAGTATCTCAAAGGTCTGGCTGACCAAATTGACCACTCTATTTCTATTATTTCTGAAACAAATAAACACGAACTTGAAGGCATTGACCCCAAAAAGATCATGTTAAGAAATGCTTCCGTCAAGCCATATATAGAATGGTTGGATACTAAGGAAAATGCCGGTAAATACACCTGGACTCTGGCCCTCTACGGCACTCCCGCCATGGCCAAAGAAGCCGGGTTATCCCAAGAAAAGTATTGGGATCAAATCATCACAGCTTGTTTCTTAAACGAAGCAGACCCCATCAAAAAATGGCGCCAGGTTTTTGCCCAAAATGCTCAGATCTTAAAAAAACTTAATTCCCTAAAAATCGACAAACTGTACATCAAAGGTGAAGGAGTGGATCTCTGGGTCAAGCTTGGACCAAACCGCAAATGGCTGGGTGGGTCCGGCAGAAACATTCCCAGCTTTGAAGTATTTATTTCTCCCGACTGGCGGGGGACACAAGGCCATATCGAATTTAATCAACCCCTCTATAGGTATGGAAGTTTAATCGAAGGAATAAAGCTGGATTTTAAAAACGGCTTGGTTGTCAAAAGTTCGGCCACTAAAAATTATCCGGTTCTTAAAGCTATGTTGGCCAATCCAAATGCAAATAAAACCGGGGAGTTTTCTCTGACTGATAAGAGGCTTTCCCGCATCAACAAATTTATGGCAGAAACTCTCTTTGATGAAAATATCTCCGGTCCATATGGCAATACCCACATCGCTCTGGGTCGGGCTTATCAGGATTCATATACTGGTAACCCTGCCAAAGTCACCAAATCTCAATGGGCTAAGTGGGGATTTAATGATTCCGTGGTCCACACCGATATTATTTCTACCACTCGTCGCATCGTTACCGCCTACCTATCAGACGGAAGTTCTAAAATAATCTACAAAGACGGAATATTCTTAATCTCTTAATGTCTTAGTATCTTCTTTATCTTGGTCTCCCAGATGTTTGCCCATTCGTCAGCAGTTACTTTGGTAATCGCTAATTTCCATCCCGGTTTCTTCATCTGTTTTTGCACTTCAGCCACAGTTGCAGAAGATACTTTCAAATTTTGTTTAATATTCTCGTAACTGCGTTTCTTAAATAGCCAATAAGCTACAGCCAATCTCTTGGCCACTGTCGCCACTTCTGTTTCTGACAATAAGTCAGACAACACCAGTTCTACTTCTTTTGGATTTTTTAAATCCACCACCAGTTGCCACAATGTGGCAAACAATTGTTTTTCCAAAACAGCATTTACTTTTTTCTTCGATACTTGCATGACTTGGAATTCTACTTCAACTAACCAAAGAGATCAACCCCACAACAATAAGCCACAACCCCACCGTCGTCCAATCCAAAATTCTAAACCTCTGCATTAAAAGAAGTCCCACAATTGCCAGCGCCAGCATTACTCCCAATTTTCTTTTGCCAATTCCCCACGCGACTGTCAAAACTAAAGCCAGAGACAAAAGACTAATGACTAATAGCTCATTCCACCACACCGGCGGCAGTTTCCAGACAACTAACCCCACTCCCGCCCAGGCCAGAAGTGCTATGATTAGACTCAACATGGGTCTTTTTGTCCTCGTCATTGTGGTAATTATAGCGGGTTTTAGTATCACCTTAATTTTACTGCGTCAGTGGTTAAATCAAAAACCAACTCAAGACCCCATTCTTACCGATTGGCTTAAGTCAACTTCCAGCCAACTTAACGACCGATTAGATAATGCTGCTAGAGTCATTTCCGACGTCCACAAAAGTCTAGGTGAAATGTCCGAAGTCGGCCGGGGCATCAAGTCCCTCCAGGAATTTCTCCAATCTCCTAAACTCCGGGGAGGCATAGGGGAGGAAGTTTTAAAAGAAATGATCGGCCAGACTTTCCCTAAAAACGCTTTTCATCTCCAATACCGCTTCAAATCCGGCAGCATCGTAGACGCCGTTCTCAAAACCGACGCCGGCCTTCTCTGTATCGATTCCAAATTCCCCATGGAAAATTTCAACCGCATGGTCAAAGGCGAAGAAGGCGCCAAAAAGGACTTCACTGCCGATGTCAAAAAACACATTACCGATATTTCCAGAAAATATATTCTTCCTGACGAAGGCACGATGGACTTTGCCCTCATGTATATCCCTTCCGAATCCGTCTATTACGAAGTCGTCAACATCCGTGAATTAAGCGTCGTTGCCCGAAACGCTAGAGTCTATCCGGTTTCCCCCAACACACTCTATGCCCATCTTCAAGTTCTCCTGCAATCTTTCCAGGGCAAAGAATTGGAAACCAAATCCCGCCAGGTCTTCCAACTTCTCCGCGCCATTCAAAAAGATTATTCTAAAGTCGAAGAAAATCTCGGGGTCCTCGGCCGCCACGTCACCAACTCTTACAACATCATGTCCTCCGTCAACCAATCCTTTACCCAAATGGG
>JBBUDC010000009.1:0-1758 GCA_038057495.1 Patescibacteria group bacterium | reverse complement strand
GTCACCATTCCCATCAGAAGCAACGACCGCGATCCGGCCAAATGGCAGGAATTTTTCTTAAAAGCCCGGCTCTTACATATTATCCCCATCATCCGTCTGGCTACGTATCCTGCTTCCAATGGATGGATAGAGCCTAACGTATTTGATCTAGTGGATTTTGCCAATTTTCTCTCTGACATGCCCTGGCCAACCACAAACAGATATGTAATTTTATTTAATGAACCCAACCACAGTAATGAATGGGGAGGCTTTATAGATCCCCGGGCTTATGCCACCCTCATTCTCGACGCCCAAAATATATTTAAATCTAGATCAGCCGATTTCTTTCTTCTGTCGGCAGGTCTTGATATGTCTGCCCCCAATTCACAAACTTCACAAGACGCCCTAGAATACTACCGGCGTATGACCGCCTACCAGTCGGATTGGCCAAACAAAATTGACGGCTTTTCCGTACACGTTTATCCCGACTCCCGTGCCGGAATCGTCAGTTACAAAAGAGAGCCAACCGGCCCCAAACCCATATTCATCACCGAAACAGGTTGGATCGGCCAGCCGGATTTATATCCCCAGACCCTATCCCAGATTTGGACCGAGCCAAATATTGTGGCCATTACCCCATTTTTACTTTTTGCAGGAGCAGGGGATTTCGTCAAATTTTCTCTCATCGGCTCTCCCGCTTATACCGGGCTTATCAATCTTCCCAAAACTGCCGGCAGCCCCCTCCTAACCCCTGTTTCTCTCCCACAAGTTACCAGTACTATCTTTAATCAAGTCCTGACCTATTTAGGATTGATACCCCACAGATTAAAAATTGGCAATACCACACTCAATGTCGAATTGGCAGATACGCCGCTCAAACGGCAAAAAGGTCTTTCAAACAGAACTAAATTATTAGAAAATTCAGGCATGCTCTTTATTTTCCCCTATCCAGACAAACACGCCTTTTGGATGAAAGACATGCGTTTTCCTCTGGATTTTGTGTGGATCAGAAATGGCCGGGTCGTAGAAATTACCCCCAATGTTTCTCCCCCGAAAACTTTAATTCCCAATCAATTAGTAGATGAAGTTCTGGAAATTCCGGCCGGGTCTGCCGTTAAATATGATATAATTGTAGGAAGCAATGTGGAAAGGGGGTGGTAATTATTTCTAAATTCAAAGTGGGAAAAATCTCCCACTATTACGACAAAATCGGTGTTGCCGTAGTAGACGTTTCGGCCCCACTGCACGTCGGTGATGTAGTCAATTTTTCCGGTTCCTCTGAATTTTCCCAAACCATTTCTTCAATTCAAGTGGAGCATGAGAAAGTCGAATCAGCCAAAAAAGGCGACACGGTAGGTCTGAAAGTAGACCAGCCCGTCAAACCCGGTGACGAACTTGTTAAAATGGGCTAATGGAGCTGGCAAGTGCCCCGGATATTAGCAAGCGGATGGTTCGTTTGGTGCGCACCCTCGATCTTCAGCACATTAACTCCAAAAATTTAATTTGTTTTCGAAGTACCGGTTCTACCGGCCGGGCCCGGGCCAGAATTTGGAGTCTGCCCAGAATTTGGCAAATGGCTTTATCTGTAGAAGCTCACTACTGCGTAGAAGTAATTTCGGAAAAATTCGATAATTTGTCAATAGACGATCAGGACCGGGTCCTTATTCACGAATTGATGCATATCCCCCAAAACTTCTCCGGTGCTTTAGTTCCCCACCGAAATCACAAGCACCGCTCCTTCCGCCATTACCATGATAAAGTGGAAACGTTATTCCAAAT
>JBBUDC010000008.1:3025-5135 GCA_038057495.1 Patescibacteria group bacterium | reverse complement strand
AAGCCAGAGCATACGATCTGGCCGCAATTGCCTGGGCCTTTAATGCTTCCATTCCCCCCTCGTCTCCCCACTGTCCTGGCATTTCTGCAATTCCCATCACATATCTGTTTTCAAAATCCATCGTTCCTGCTGTAGTTCTTAGACTTAGACTAGTATTTACGTCTTGGATCCTTACATTTCCGTAGTAAGCTCGCAAAATATCTTCATAACTCTGTCCATTTTTAGCCCGGCCAAACGCTCCGTACTGGCTCATGCCTTTAAAATGGGGTGCCCCAAAAGAAAATAAGGCGAAGGCCGGCCTGAATCCGGGATCAAAGGTAGGCCTTGCGTTTGCGTCATCCGCCAGCGGCACATCCCCCACAGAGGTTTGATATGTTCCCGTCTTGGCAGCTAACAATTCATTTTGCCGGGCCGTCAGCGATGCGATTTTCCCCGACAAATCCGAAACGTACTTGTTGGCTTTAGCCACCTCTCCCGCCAGGAAAGTAGCCTGATCATCAACCCGTTTTCTCAACGCATCCAAATTTTCTTTTTGAGCATTGAGGGCTGTGCGTTGAGCATTGAGGGCTGAAACCTCACCCGAAACAGATGCAATTTGCTCCTGGTCTTCTTTGGCCAATCTTTCCCGATACCCCAAATCTCTAAAAAAATTTGTGGCATTGTCAGAAGAAAACAGGAGCAACAATATTGGCTGATCTTTTTTGCGGATATAGTCCCTTTTAACTCTTGCTGCCAACAAAGTTTCTCTCACTCCAATTTTTACCTCTCTATCAAATACGTCTTTTGTTAATTTCTGAATTTGTGCATTTAATTGGTTTATCTGCGCTTTAAGTTTTGAGATTTGCGCATTTAGTGAGTTTAACTCTTGTTGGTTTGTGGTGTTTGCCTTAGAAATAGCATCCGCAAACCCACTGAATTTACTTATGCACGGGGCAATTTGATCCAAACTTAATCCGCTGATACTGTCACATTCATCTGCTCTCACCACACCTGCCGTTACCAAAACTACTATGAACCATGAACTAATAACTAATAACCTTTTTCTCATATTTTAATCTTACCAGTTCTCACGATAGCCCAGACTGGCTTATTTAGCCAAACAAATTTCCAATCCCTCCATTTTAAACTTACATTCTCTGTGTCAACCTTGATCCAGTTTTGCTCTCTTTTAGTTTGGTATTCGGACTTTTTTACATAACAAAAGGCTTGGAACACAACCACCCTCCCCCTTCTCTTAAAAAAGACTTCGGCTAATTTGCCATTTACTTTAGCGAAATTCCATCCAGATATATCCATAACATAATTTTACATCCCCCCGCCCCTGTCTACAAACCTTAACTCCTGCGTGCTAAACTTGAAACAATGAAGCTTCGCTTTCTTCTTCTGATCTCTGGTCTCTATTTTCTTGTTCCCGCTCTTCTCCCCTCCGCCTCCCTCGCCGCAGTTGATTGCACAATTCCGAACGATTGGACAGGTTTGTGTGACGGCAACTATAAACAATGCTCTAGTGGTTATTGTTGTAGAAATTTAAACGATTGCAATTCGGTTAACCCGCAAGATCTCCCTGCTTTTTCCCACGACACTACTGGAACCGGAGCGGTAAACAGTGATCTCAACCGGGGATCGGCCACTACAACCGTCACAAACAAGGCCCTTTGTGATCCGGTCGGAGGAAAAGCCGGAACAGGTATAAATACGGCTCTGGGTTGTTTAGCAGCCGGTGACCCCACCAAACTTGTTTCCCAGCTTTGGGGTTGGGGCATTAGCGTAGGTGGATTAATCGCTTTTGTGCTTATTGTTTTTTCCGGATTTCAAATTGTTACATCTGCTGGCGACCCCAAGCGTTACAAAGCGGCCCAAGAACTTATGACTTCTGCCATCGGCGGCCTCATTCTTATCGTTTTGTCTGTAGTTTTGTTAAACTTTATTGGAGTAACGGTTCTCAAGTTACCAGGATTTTAAAAATGACTCTCGCCCAAATCAACATCCCTCTTCCTGATGTAGTTAAAAATGATAAATTTTTTACCAATACCGACACATTAGTCGGGAATCTTCTCTCCAAGCTCCTCACCTACTCCATTATTTTAGGCGGGCTTATTTTTATGTTCCG
>JBBUDC010000008.1:0-2925 GCA_038057495.1 Patescibacteria group bacterium | reverse complement strand
AGAGCTTTGGGTGGTGACAGTATTTTTACTGTAACTTCTAAGCTCTTGCCCAATATTATCGTCATTGCCGGTATAACCGCCATTTTCTATGCTGTTATTTGGGTCGGCTGGAACGTTATCACTACTGCCGGAGAAGACACCAAAGCTAAACTTTCCGAGCAAGCCAGGCTCTCTATGACCTATGGCCTCATCGGCTTCTTGCTAGTCGTATCCGCCTACTTTATACTCCAAATAGTGGGTAAGGTCTTTGGTATCGACTTTATCAAACCCAACTTACCTTAATTTATGAGCACTTTTGGCACTATCGAGAACCCCTTCAAACAACTTTCTCCCGGCACTCCCCTGGCTACCAGCGTCGGCGGTTCCGGCCTCATTGTTCTTATCAGCAGTCTCTATAAAATGGCTATTTTGTTTGCTGGTGTCTATACCCTTTGGGGTTTTATTGCCGGAGGCTATATTTTTATAACTGCATCAGGAGATACCAAAGACGTGCACCGTGCTTGGGACAAAATCTGGCAATCTATGATTGGTCTGATTATCGTCGCTTCGGCCCTGGTTTTAGGAGCCATTATCAGCTTCGTTGTCTTTGGAGATGCTACAGTATTAATTTCTCCCAAAGTTTATACTCCCAATTAATATGGCCGCCGAATCTCTCAATGAATCTATCACCGGCCTCGGCCCCCTGGGCAATTTTGCCAATGATGCAGCTGGTGCCGGCGCTTTCAAGACTTTCAATTTGCTTATTTCCCAAATCGTAGCTTTTTTGACAGTGGGTGGCGCCATTTGGTTTATCATCCAGATTTTCATCGGCGCTCTCGGTTGGCTTTCTGCCGGCGGCGACAAACAACCCCTGGAAACAGCCAAAAAACGTATTTTAGACGCGGTTACCGGCTTGATTATCTTAGTTCTGGCTTATTCCTTTATTTACATCGTCGGCAATTTCCTAGGGATCAATGTTCTCGACCCGTATTCTGCTTTCAAACCTTCTGCCCCGCTTTCCCCGTATGACTCTCTAAGACTCGTCGATTAATATGCCTACTTTAGCCCAAATCACCAACCCAGCTATAAATCCCAAACTAGGTACCGGGGATGTTGTCACCGGTTTTCAACTTGTTGCCGGCAATCTTATTCAAATGGCCTTTATCGCCGGTTCCGTCATTGCTTTTGTCGTGCTTCTCATTGGCAGTATTGAATATATTACCGGAGGTGGTGACAAAGAAGCCACTCAAAAGGCAGGTAAGAAAATTACCAGCTCTCTAATCGGTCTGGCCCTTCTCTTCTCCGTTTTTGCTATAATTTCCATAGTCGAGAGATTGTTTGGCATTTCTATTACCAAACTTGTTCTCCCCACCGTCACTCAACCATGAACGATAAATTTACCGTCGATCTGGCCAATCCTGCCAATTTGGGCAATTACAGTAATCTGGTCACCCTCGGTCACGCTCAATACTTAAAAACCGGAGTTAATCTTCTTTTTAGCATCGCCGGAGTAGCTTCGTTTATTTTCCTGCTTATCGGTGGATTGCAATGGATTACTGCCGGAGGAGACAAAGAGGCTACCGAAAAAGCCCGGAAAAGAATCACTAGCGCTCTCATTGGTTTAGCCATTGTTCTGTCTACTTATGCACTTCTCTCTATCATTTCCACGCTCTTTGGTGTTACTCTATTAGAGTTAACCATTCCTGCTATAGGAAAATAAAAAGGAGGTGATACGCTTGACTCAATTGCTTGCAGCCATCAACCCGGGAACAATTCAAACAGATCTTACCGATATCGACACCAAGTACAGGCCTATCACATCCCTAAATCCCGCGGGCTATTTAAAAACTGGTGTCAACCTTGTTCTCGCAGTAGCCGGTATTTTGGCTTTCTTTTACCTTCTCTGGGGCGGAATTCAATGGATCGTCGCCGGAGGAGACAAAGAGGCTACCGAAAAAGCCAGAAAGAAGATTACCAGTGCCTTAATCGGCCTGGCCATCGTTTTCTCAGCTTACGCACTGCTCTTTATCATCAGCGCCTTGTTTGGAGTTACCTTGCTGGACTTCTCTATCGTCCGGATTGGTACATAATCTATGGACGCCGATCCAGCTAGTTTCGCCAATTTCCAAACAGTCATCGAGCATTTTGTTTCTATCCTTCTCGCCATGGGCGGAGCGGCTGTCTTAGTCATGTTTCTGGTAGGTGGATTTCAATATCTATTGGCCGCCGGTGACAAAGAAGCCACCGCCAAGGCCCAAAGAACACTGCAATGGACCATTTGGGGGTTAGTGATTATTGTTTCTTCTTGGGCCATCATGAATCTTTTGGGAAGTTTCCTGGGTGTCGATTTCTCCACCTTCAAAATCACCCTTTGACGCCAGTCCTGCTAAAATCAACTTGATGCCCATTCTCCTTCTCCTAATATCTAGTATCTATTATCTACTTTCCGGCTCTTCGGCATTCGCCGCCTCCCCCGCCGGTTTTCCTCTCGTCCCGTGTGCCGACACCATCCCCGGCGAGTTTCACCCCCTCCGCCCCTACCCAGGCTCACCCTGCAATCTAACTATCCCTCTCGACACTCCCATTTTTTGTGGTACTGGATCTGTTAGTCATGAAGTAGAAGTTCCTGCCACATGTGGTGGCAAAGAGAAATGTACGTTTACCAACAACAATATTGAATACGACGTTACCATCGATCTTACCCAAGTCCGAATTCCCATCTTAGGCAATACCCAAGACGATCTAGATGACGCCACTAAAGTCAATAATTATCTCAATTGGTATTTAAACGGCACTGTCCAGCAATCCGAACAACAACCAGTCACCGATCTTGACCGTTTAATTAATTATTCCGGTCCTATCAAGAAACTTCTTCCCCAGTCCTCACAAGAAAAGGAGCGGGAAAAAGTTACTTCGGGTCCTATTAAAACCTCGTATCACAATTAC
>JBBUDC010000007.1:0-7493 GCA_038057495.1 Patescibacteria group bacterium | reverse complement strand
CATTCCTGTCCGGATATCTTTACCTGTCTGATCAATGGCCTGCACCAGGGGCAAACCGTGTCTTTGGGCCACTTCAAAATCATTAAAGTCATGAGCCGGTGTCAGCTTCACTATTCCCGTCCCAAACTCCGGATCCACAAACTCGTCACCGATAATTTCCATCTCTTTCCCGGTTAGGGGATTAGTTACTTTTTTCCCAATTAAGTGTTTGTGTTTTTTGTCTTTCGGATTGACAGCCAAATGGGTATCAGCCCAAATTGGTTCTGGTCTGGTGGTAGCTACAGTTACTTCATCTGAATATTTTACGTAATACAGCGGATCTACTCTTTCCACCCGGTCAACCTCCAGTTCTGAATATCCTGTTCCGCAAATGGTGCAGTAATTTACCAATCTCTCGCCTTTGTACACCAGCCCGTCTTTTTGCAGCTTTGCAAAAGTTTGATACACGATTTTGACGATATCAGGATCAAGCGTAAATTTATTCCGGCTCCAGTCACAACTAGCCCCCAAAGATCGCAACTGGTTTTCCATATTGGATTTATTTTTCTGCACATAATCCCACAGCATTTGGTATAAAGTCTGCCGGTCATAGTCAAACCGGCTTTTGCCTTGCTCTTTAAGTTTTTTCTCAAACACAAATTGCGTTTCAATTCCGGCGTGATCCGCACCAGGCAACCACAAAGTCTGTTCCCCCTTCATCCGGTGGTAGCGGATCAAAATATCTTCGACAACTACAAATCTGGCGTGTCCTATATGCAAATTAGCATTGGCGTTTGGCGGCGGCATGATAATCGTAAACGGCTTGCCCCGAGCGGACTTGTGGTGAGCGTAGTCGAACCGGTCGAGGGGTTTGAACGCCCCACTTTCTTCCCACTTCTTATAAATCTCTTTTTCGTATTTTAAATGCTCGTAGTTTTTATCCATAACTTTATAGTATCACCCTCTAGCGTCCCCCTCTTAAATTAAGAGGGGGATTGAGGGGGCGTTAAAAATAAAAAACACGCTAAATAACAGCGTGTTGCGGGTCCGATGTACATCGGACAGATACCACCTCAACCAATACTCAATTTATGCCGCTCTAATCTCCTTGCGGATTTCTTCGGCTCACTCAGCAGTGACTAGCTGCGTCGACGTTAACCCCAATTATAAACCCGCAATGGCACAAGCGTCAAAAAAACAATGTCCCTCTCCTAGATTAGGAGAGGGATTAAGTGTGAGGTATTTAAAATGCCCGTTCATCGATTCTCCAGCGGGGGAGACGGTCAACTTTTTCTGGATCCGAGAATTCACCCCTTTGGGCCTTGAAGTTAGCCGCAATCCCAATCATGGCCGCATTATCTCCATACATTCCTTTTCCTGGGAACCAAACACGGCATCCCACTTCATCACTTAATTTCTTAATCTCTTCTCTCAACTTAGCGTTCGCCACCACACCACCACCCACTAGCAAGTCTTTGGGGGCTGTGGGCTGAGCATTGAGCGTTGCGCGGGTCACGCGCAGCAAATGCTCAAAGGCCCTATTTTGGAAACATGCAGCTAAATCATTTATATTTTGATCTTTAACTAATCTATAAAAAGCGGTCTTGAGTCCTGAATAACTAAATGCCAGGATTTTGCTGCGGGCCATTGGCAAAGGCAGGGGATAGGCCTTCGAATTTCCCAAAACAGCTTTTTTCTCCAGCTCCGCTCCTCCCGGATATCCCAACCCCAGCATTCTGGCTGCTTTATCCAGAGCTTCTCCTAGTGCGTCATCCATGGTTCTGGCCACGATTCTGTATTGCCCGATTTTTTCCACCCAAATAAGCTCCGTGTGTCCACCGGAAACAACTAAAGCCAAAGCGGGGAATTGCACCTCCGGCGTCAGCCCGCTTAATACATGACCCTCGATATGATTTACAGCGATTAAGGATTTATTTAATTTCTTCGCCCATTCTTTTGCATGTCTAATTCCCACCTCCAAAGCAATCGACAGCCCCGGTCCCGCCGTGACCGCCACAGCATCAATATTGAGCATTGAGCATTGAGCATTGAGCATTGCTTTGTCGATAACAAAGCTGATTTTTTCTTCATGTGCCCGCCTGGCAATGCTCGGTACCACTCCTCCAAATTCTTTGTGCAAATCAATTTGTGAATACACCACACTCGACAATATATTTGTCCCTTCCGTCACCGCCGCGCACGTCTCGTCACAGGAAGTTTCAATAGCCAATATTTTCATATGTTATTCTCCTTTCATTTTCGTTAACTGCGTATTCTAATCTTACCCAGATTATCTTAATATCTTCGTCTCTTAATCTCTTAATCTCTTGTCTGAACTTATCCGCCCATTCAATGATCACTAAGTGTTTTTCAGCCAGCATTTTTCCCAACCCCAATCTCTCTATTTCAGAGAAGTCTTCCACCCTCCAAGCATCAATATGATCCAGTCCCGGGTACTCCCGGTGCAAAATAAAAGTGGGGGAGACAATCACATCTTCAATTCCTAACTCTTTCGCAATTGCCTTAGTCAACGTGGTTTTTCCCGCCCCCAACGGCCCCTCCATAGCAATAATATCCGGTTTCATCGCCAGGATTTTCTTGGCCAGTTTGGTTATCTCGTTCCGCGTAAATAGATAGCTTGCCATGGTCTGAAATTAGAATAAAAAGTTCTTTGTTGCAATACTTCAGCTCCTCTAGTTACTTTCCAATCGAAAGCCACTTTTGCTCCCCAGGCCGGAAAGTCTACTTGCCGGACTTGTCCCGAGCGTAGCGAGGGATCGTCTTGATAAAGAGCTGGAGGTGGGGGAGACACATCCCACACTCTAGCTTTGGAAATTTCTACCCTTCTGCCATCACTAGTTCCATATAAATCAAAATATAGTTTAGTGTTTGCTTCGTCCACGGTTGTTTGAATTAAAATGTATGCTAGGGTATCATTCTTGAATTTAAAATCTACATCGGGAGTAAAAATAGTCGCGTCAAATCCCGGCTCACTGCCTTCTTCGTAATAATGTACCCGGTATGCGTGGGCGGTTCTTTCTTCCACGGGTAATCCGGCGTTTAATACCGCCCTAAATAAGGTTGTAGATACTTGGCACACCCCTCCTCCGTCTCCCAAAACAGTTCTTCCTTCTTTAATCACATACGCCTGCCGGTATCCTCCAGCAGCTGATACGTCCCCCACATATTTATTAAAAGAAAATGTTTCTCCCGGGGATACCAATATGCCGTTCATGTTCCCCGCCGCTTTTTTTAGATTGAAAATTCTGTTAGGAATTGAGCCTGAAAAATCTGATTCTCCCCTGGCCAATCTTTCTTTAATTCCCAATGTATTTACTGCCGAGGTTTTGATAGTCGGTTGGGTTGTTATCACCGGAATTTCCAAAGCCACGTTTTTGTCTATATGGTCAAGATTATCTATTACCATTTTTGTTAATTCATTTTGCTTGACCACTACCCCTTCCCGGGCTGGAGCAAATTCCTCCACTCTTCCCGAACCCAGATATCTGAAGTGGGCATTTTGAGCTGGCCGGTCCAGGCTTTCTGCAATTCCCGCCACCCAGGCTTCAATAACTGGTTTTTTCCATCCCCCCTCTTCCAGCCAGCTGATAACCTGATCGTCGTCGGCAATGTAGTTCTGCCAGTCATACCTGATGGTTACTTTCTTTCCCACCAGTTTCTCAGCCCGCACTCTTAGGCCGTTCATTTGTTCCTGGGAAATCTTTGGTGACAAATTTTTCACCGGAATTTGGATTTCCCGTCCGTTACCCATTTTCAAATACTGTTTGATCTTTACCAGCAGTTCCCGGTCGTCTACTTGTTGGCCATTTTCTCCCTGGGTTACTTCAATTTTTCCTCTTACCACAACCACCTCCGGTTCTTTGGCCGGGATATCAATCTGTGCAGACACACTGGCCATGGCAGCAATTAGTTTGTTTTCATCCAGGGTAAACACGGGAAAAATTTCTGCTCCTTTGTTTACGGCTTGAATTTTAAATCTTAAATCATCAACCACATTCCCCGTTCTTCCGGCCCCCACCGCTGCGTTTTTTGTCTGTTGATCGTCGTATTCTAGATCAATACTTTCCGGGCTTACTTCCCATTTACTGGTTCCCCACACTAACACTAGTTTTGTAGATTTAACCTCAATAATTTTCACTCCTGGATATATTTTTCCCCAAAATACAAGCTCATATCCTCCCCACACCAAACCTACTCCCACTAAAGATCCGACTACAAAATGTTTTAATGACATAATCTGTATTATACTTGAACTATGGATCTACCTCCCCAACCGCTTGCCCCCAACATAGCTCCGCAGAGCGCAGTGGGGCCACCCCCCCCGGCCAAAAAGTTTCCTCTGACAGGAATTCTGGTCGGTTTTGTAGTTTTAGTAGTTTTGATTGTTGGTTTTTTTACCGTCCGCTCACTTTTAGGTGGAGTCTTCAAAAAATCCCAGCCGGTGAATCTCACCTATTGGGGGCTGTGGGAACAGGAGTCTACTATCAAGCCCCTTATCGACGAGTATCAGGCCGCCCACCCCAAGGTTACTATTTCATATGTTTTTCAATCCCCCCGGGAGTATCGTGAACGGCTTCAAAGTGCCCTGAGCATGTCGAAGGGCCCGGATATTTTTAGAATCCACTCTTCCTGGATTTCAATGTTTAAAAATGACCTTTCCCCCGTGCCCGCCGACGTCTACTCGGCTTCCGAATTTGAAAATGTTTTTTATCCTACTACCCAAACCGATCTTCGCCTAGGGGGAAATTATATGGCCATTCCTCTTGAGTTTGACGGTCTAGCGATGTACATCAACGATGATCTCTTGGCCAAGTCTGGTCAGACAGTCCCCGCTACCTGGGAAGATCTTCGCAGTGTGGCCAAAACCATCTCTGTCTGCGACTCCGAAGATGGGAGTTGTTCGGCAGGAGACCGTATTCAGATTTCTGGGGCAGCTTTAGGCACCACCGAAAATGTGGACCACTGGCAGGATATTTTGGCTGTCCTCATGCTTCAAAACAATGTCAACTTAAACTCGCCTTCCGGCAAGCCAGCTGAAGATGCTTTGGCCTATTACACTGGTTTTAGCAGCATCAACCATTTTTGGGATGCTACTCTGCCGTCTTCCACCCAAGCTTTTGCCCAAGGCAAAGTAGCCATCTATTTTGCTCCGTCTTGGCGGGTTTTTGATCTTCAAGCCATTAATCCCCGGCTAAAATTTTCCCTCCACCCCATTCCCCAGTTACCCATCGACCCGGCCCGTGGGGAAAAACCCGTTACCTGGGCCAGTTACTGGGTAGAAGGAGTAAACCGCAAAAGTGTCAACACTGCCACAGCTTGGGATTTCCTTAAGTTTTTAAGTTCCAAAGAATCCTTGCAAAAGCTCTATCAATCTTCCGGCCGGGTTTTTGGTGAACCCTATAGCCGCACAGACATGTCCGATTCCTCGCCTTTTGTTCAACCCTATTTATCCCAAGCCCCCACCGCCCGTTCTTGGTATCTGGCCTCTTTTACTTTCGATGGTCCTACTGGCATAAACACTCTTCTGTCCAAAATTTTTGCTGACGCTGTGGCCACAGTTGCCGACGGCCGCTCTCCCACCGAAGCCGCCACCACTTTAAGTACCAGCGTCAATCAGGTATTATCCCGCTATGGCCTCACTACTCCCATCGTCGCTCCGTAAAACACTTGATTACTTCGCCAAATATAGCTATCCCTTAACTGCAGACGAACTCTATTTCTGGCAACACGGCACCCGCATTTCCAAAAGCAAAATAAAAGTTTCCAAACAAAACTTCAAAATTCGTCTCCTGCGAGAAAAATACAGCCAGGTCAAATGGAAAATAGCCAAAAGGGTGGGGGAGCAGTTGCGCCATTTTCCCTCTATTTCAGCGGTATTTATCACCGGTGCCCTGGCCATGAACAATTGCCCGGCAAACGACGACATCGACATTATGATTGTCACTTCCCCCAACACCCTGTGGATCACCCGCTTCTTTGTCAATTTATTTTTATGGTCAAACCGCCGCCTTCCTGGACAAACCCATGCCCCCAACAAAATCTGCCCCAATCTCTGGCTTGATTCTAGCCATCTCCAAATCACTCCTCACGATCTTTACCGCGCCCACGAAATACTCCAAGCCAAAGTCTTATGGGACCGCGTCCATATTCATTCGCAATTTTTGCGCTCCAACTCCTGGGTCAGCAAATATCTCCCCATAGCGTATAAATACCTCTCCTCTGACCCCTCTCCTTTAAAAGGAGAGGGGAACGCAAGGGGTGAGGTATTTTTGAAATTTCTAAATTCTATATTTTTTGTAATTCAATATCTTTACATGAAACCCAAAATGACTTCCGAGCGCGTCGGCCCCGGTTTCGCCTTCTTCCACCCCAATAAAGATCTCCCTCTTGACAACTCTTAGCCTCGTTTGATATACATTGCTAGCAAACTATGAGCAAGAGTGATAAAAAAAGTATTTTAGATCAGATCCAGCCTACAGCTGGGTATCTCCTTATTGAGCCCGACGAACAGGCCAAAAAGACAATTTCTGGGATATATCTTCCCGATTCAGCTACAGGTGACAAACCCCAAACAGGCATTGTTCTGGCCGCCGGCCCAGACGAGATCACAGATAAAGGAATCAAGAGGGCTTGCCCCGCGAAGCGGGGGGACAAGGTTATCTACAAGAAATGGGGCGGCAACGAAGTTAAATTTGAGGGAAAAGAATACTTGTTTGTTAAATCAGAAGATATACTAGCATGTCTGCAAAACAATTAAAATTTAGTGACGATGCCCGCCAGGCCCTGGTCCGGGGTGTCAATATTCTGGCCAAAGCCGTCATCACCACTCTCGGCCCCAAAGGCCGCAACGTGGCTTTGGACAAGAAATGGGGCGCCCCCTCTGTGGTTCACGACGGCGTCTCCGTCGCCAAAGAGATTGATCTCCAAGATCCTTTTGAAAACATGGGTGCCCAGTTGGTTAAGCAGGCTGCCGAAAAAACCAACGATGCCGCCGGCGACGGTACCACCACCGCCACCTCTCTGGCCGCCGCTATTGTTAATCAGGGCATGAAGAACATTACTGCCGGAGCCAATCCCATGGCTGTCAAACGCGGTATCGATCAAGGGGTAGAAGCCCTAGTAGGGGAGATCAAAAAAATCAGCAAACCCATCAAAGGCCACGACGAAATAGAACAAGTAGCCACCATCTCTGCCGGCGACGCCGAAATAGGAGCCAAAATTGCCGAGGCTCTGGACAAAGTCGGCCGCGACGGCGTAGTTACAGTTGAAGAAGGCAAAGGCTTAACCATTGATATTGAATACAAAGAGGGTATGGAATTCGACAAAGGATACGCCTCAGCGTATTTCGTGACCGACCCCGCCAAAATGGAAGCCGCTATCGAAGACCCGTATATCTTAATTACGGACAAGAAAATCACCTCTATTCAAGATCTCCTGCCGTTTTTGGAAAACTTCATCAAGGTTAGTAAATCTCTAGTCATTATTGCCGACGA
>JBBUDC010000006.1:0-3626 GCA_038057495.1 Patescibacteria group bacterium | reverse complement strand
TGGTAGAAGTAGATCCACATCAGGAAGTGGTACGTAATTTGGGTAAATCTGACCCTAAACCGGGCAGTGATTTGCAAACCAGCTTGGACGCTAATCTGCAAACGGTTGCCTATACTGCGCTGGCGGGACGGAAAGGGGCGGTAGTGGTATCTAATCCTAAAACGGGAGAAATTTTGGCTTTGGTTTCTAGTCCCGGTTTTGATCCGCAAAACATCAAAAAATCTTTAAATGATGCAAACATGCCGCTTTTAAACAGGACCATTGGAGGAATATATCCTCCAGGATCAACTTTTAAAATAGTGACCGTTGTGGCGGCATTGATGGAGAAAAAGGCAGACAGAAATTTTACATATGATGATCAGGGGGTAATTAAGATCGGCAGTTTTTCATATACTAATTGGTACTATAACCAATATGGAAAAACAGAAGGAGTGGTGGGATGGGAAAAAGCACTGGCTCGTTCGGTGGACACCTTTTTTTACAAGGTAGGAGAAATGGTGGGACCAAATCTGTTGGCGGCTTGGGCCAATGATTTCGGTATGGGAAAAAAGACGGGTATTGATTTATCAGGCGAAGTAACGGGATTGATTCCTACGCCGGAGTGGAAAGAGAGGGTAAAACAGGAGAAATGGTTTTTGGGAAACACCTATCACATGGCCATCGGCCAAGGAGACGTTCTCGCCACTCCTTTGCAAGTCAACTTGATGACCAATGTGATTGCGGCAGGAGGGAAAAAGTGTAAGCCACATTTGAATAAAGGGCTAAGTGCTAAGTGCCAAGTGCTAAGTATTGACGAGAAGATTCTGGAAATTGTGAAGGATGGCATGATTGGGGCCTGTAGCAAGGACGGAACCGCATTTCCGTTGTTTGATTTTAAACCCCAGATTGCTTGTAAAACCGGAACTGCAGAATATATTTTGGCGAATGGAAAAACCGGAACACACGCCTGGTTGACAGCCTTTGCACCAGTGGAAGATCCGACAATTTCAGTAACGGTTTTGGTGGAGGGTGGGGGTGAGGGTTCGAGAGTGGCGGCCCCGATTGCCCGCAAAATCCTGGCTAAATATTTTGGAGTGGAAGATAAATACAACTATTCAGCGATCTCGGGAGTGGGAGAATGATTTATCGATTTGACGCTATAGCGTGGATCTGATAAAAATAAAATTGTGTATAGAGGCGAAAGACACTGGTCTCGAAGAGATTTAGAAACTTATGGCCCTAGACCTAACGGAAGAGGAAAAAGAGAAAAAATTAAGTTATGGATCATTGGGGTAGCTGTGGGTTTAGTTGGGATTGCGGTTGTTTCAGCTGTTTATCTAGGTTTAATAAAATAAGCAGAAACAAAGAAATAGTTGACGGGGATGGTAGGATTGTGCGATGGTTAAAGGCATGGATTTAGTAATTGTGGAGAGTCCGACGAAGGCCAGGACGCTGGAGAAGTTTTTGGGTCCTTCGGCAAGCTCAGGATTTCAAATTGAGGCTAGTTTTGGTCATATTAGGGATCTACCGCAAAAGAAACTGGGAATAGACATTGGTAAGAATTTTGCCCCTGACTATGTTCAGACTGAAAAACAGAAAGAGAAAACTAAAGAGATTAAGAGATTAAGTGACCAAGCGTCAAAGATTTATTTGGCGACGGATCCGGACCGGGAAGGAGAAGCAATTGCTTGGCACTTAAGCCAGGTGCTAGGGGCTAAGGGCCAGGTGCTAAGTAGAATTGTGTTTCATGAAATTACCGAACATGCCATAAAAGAAGCCCTGAAAAATCCCCGAGAATTGGATATGAAACTGGTAGATGCCCAACAGGCGCGGAGAATTTTGGATAGATTAGTAGGATACAAATTGTCTCCATTATTGTGGAAAAAGGTCAGACGGGGGCTATCGGCGGGGCGGGTGCAGTCGGTGACGGTGAAACTGGTCGTGGAGCGGGAAAGAGAAATTGAGGCATTTAAACCAGAAGAGTATTGGGACATTAATGTAGTGCTAACAGCTCGCGGCCAGGTGCTAAGTGTGAAACTAATAAAACCGGAGATTAAAAATCAGGAGGAGGCCGATAAAGCGGAGAAAGAATTGAGAAGTTCTGAGTTTAGAGTTGAGAGTGTAGAGAAAAAAGAGTTTAAGAGGACGCCGCCGGCGCCATACACGACTTCTACTTTGCAACAAGCAGCTGCAAATAGAATGGGGTGGAGCGCCAAGCGGACAATGCAGGTGGCCCAAGGATTGTATGAAGAAGGACATATTACATATCACCGGACGGATTCGACAAATATTGCCGCTGAGGCGGCAGTTATGAGTCGAGAGTTCATAGTTGCCAGTTACGGAGAGGATTACGCCCTGGATAAGCCGCGGTTTTACAAGACCAAATCTAAAGTAGCTCAAGAGGCGCATGAGGCGATCAGACCGACGGACGTAGCCTTGAAAGGCGTGGCCTTTCAAAATCGGGACCAGGAGAAATTGTATGAGATGATTTGGACGAGGTTTGTAGCTTGCCAGATGGCTGAAGTGACGGGAGTAACTGTAACAGTAACAGTAATTGGAGGGGAGTATAAATTACAAGCAAAAGGGGAGACGATTAAGTTTGACGGTTGGTACAAGGTATTGGGCAAAGAGTTGGAAGAAAATATCTTGCCGGAAGTGAGCCAGGGTGAAAAACTGGAGTTTGTGGAATTGACCAAGGAACAGAAGTTTACCCAACCATCGGCCCGGTACAACGACGCGTCGCTCATCAAGGCTTTGGAAGAAATGGGCATTGGGCGGCCGAGTACGTATGCTCCAACTCTGTCGACAATTCAAGATCGGCAATATGTAGAAAAAGAGGAAAAACGGTTCAGGCCGACGGAGTTGGGGATTGCTGTGAATGACTTTTTGGTGAAAAACTTTCCCAATATTGTGGATTATGAATTTACGGCCAATATGGAGTATGGATTGGATGAGGTGGCTAATGGAGAAAAGAAATGGCAGCCGCTCCTGGCTGATTTTTACACTCCGTTTGCTAAGCAATTAGCTGATGTGACCCAAACTGCGGAGAGAGTAAAGATTGAAGTGGAGGCCACTGGAGAGAAATGTCCGAAGTGCGGGCAAGGGGATGTGGTGATTCGCTTAGGAAAATTTGGGAGGTTTTTGTCCTGCAGTACGTATCCGGAATGTGATTACAAAGCCAATTATCAAAATAAAACCGGGCAGAAATGTCCTAAGTGTGGGGAAACGGATGGAGGAGATGTGATTATCAGAAAAACCCGTACAGGCCGGTCTTTCTACGGCTGCAGCAATTACCCGAAGTGCGATTTTGCATCTTGGACTAAACCAAAATAATCTTCTTCTTACCCTATAGTTGACAAAAGTGTGTGTGTGTGTTTAAATGCTGGCTATGGCTAATAGGACAGAGGCCGGTATAGCAGGGAGACATCCGTTGGTAGAAGGGGCGGTTTCTTTTTGGAATGCGGGAGTTAGGGTTGCGGCCAAAGTAAGTGACATCACTGTTATTCCCATATTTTGGCATTTGATGGCGAGTGATAGGAAAGCAGGCGGTGTGACCGATGATAAAGCAGCTTATGTGTTTATACTTGTGCTTCGCGGGATGGTTCCGTTTATTATGACAATGAATGGGCTAATTGTTGCCGACCAAA
>JBBUDC010000005.1:0-2109 GCA_038057495.1 Patescibacteria group bacterium | reverse complement strand
AGTTTAACCAATCAAACTTTCACTCTCGGTCCTACCTTTTCCAGCCGTCTTCAATTGTCACAAGCCATTTTATCCCAAAGCACTTCTAACCATCCGGAAATAATAATTACCGGCCCCGGTGCCAAGTTTGCCACCAGCCGCATGCCCTACGATTATCTTCTCTGGTGGTTGTCGCAATCGTCTTCTCCTTCAGGCACCCAGTTTTCATTTCAAGTGATAGAATAAATAAATGTCCCGAAACATCTGGAAATATTATCTCTTTTCGTTTTTTACATCCCTGGCTTTTTTTGGGGGAGTTTTGATTCCGTTTTTCACGGTATGGGGACATATCAACCAATTCCAAATCCAACTATTGCAAGCATGGTTTATGTTTTGGATTTTCGTTCTGGAAATTCCTACCGGAGCCATAGCTGATTATTTTGGAAGAAAGTACTCGATAGTCCTCGGAGCAATTGTGTCCACTTTTGCCGCCTTGCTCTATGGTAGTTTTCCAAACTTCGGAATTTTCTTATTAGGAGAATTTCTTTTTGCAGCCGCAATTGCTCTGCAATCAGGTGCCGATGAGGCCTTGATTTACGACTCGCTAAAGCAAGCCGGGCAAACAGATCTCGCCAAAAAAGTTCTCGGACGCGCACGGTCATTTGAGTTGTTAGCCATTGGCATAGCAGCTCCCATCGGAAGTTTTATTGCTGCTAAACTCGATATGAACTTTCCCATGCTCTTTTCAGCAATCCCCTTTGTCATAGCAGCCCTTATCGCGATGACCTTTAAGGAGATCAAGACAACCCATGTCTCTGAATCCAAGCGATACCTAGTTATCATTCGGGATGGTCTTAAATACCTAAAAAATCACCCCACATTAAAGATTTTAGCCTTGGATGCAATTGTAGTCGCATCATCTGCCTACTTTGTTCTTTGGCTTTACCAAAGACTTCTCCAACAAATTGGAGTGGCTATTATTTGGTTTGGATTTTTCCATCTGCTACTTACTTCAACAGAAATTTTAATAAGTAGCAACTTTCACTTGATGGAAAAAATAGTGGGATCAATTAAAAACTATCTTAAATTTTCAGCTTTACTTGTAGGTATTGGATTTATTGCCGCCGGTATTTGGCCAAACTTGTTTACATTGGGGTTATTAATTATTCTTTCAGGCGGGTTTGGTTTAACCAGACTGACTCATATCTCAGCCCATCTTAATAAGTTAATTCCTTCTCAACAAAGAGCGACGATTTTATCCTCAATTTCCATGTTTCGTAGATTCTTTCTAGTACTTTTAAACCCCATTGTAGGATTATTTGTGGACAAATCACTCAGTTTAACAATGGTCGGGCTAGGATTGATACCGGTTATAGTTTTCTTGTTTTCTCCCATCAAAGATTCCACACTCTCCGAATCCAAGACAATGGAGTAAAATAACGGTATGTTGACTGGAGTTGTACTTACTCATAACGAAGAGAAAAATATTGTCAGGTGTTTGGAATCCTTAAAATTTTGTGATGAAATTTTGGTCATTGATGATAATTCCACAGATGCCACGGTTAAACTTGCCAAAAAACTTGGTGTTAAAGTTATAAGCCACTCCTTAAATGGCAATTATTCAACCCAACGAAATTGGGCCATAGAACAGGCCAAAACTCCCTGGGTACTTTTTATTGATGCCGACGAAATAGTCTCGGCCAAGCTGGGAGAAGAGATAATATCAGCTACCAGCAAAATTGAATATAAGGGATTCAAACTTCCCCGGGTCGATTATATGTGGGGCAAAAAACTTTTGCATGGCGATGTGGGGGGGGTTAAACTGTTGCGTCTGGCTCGCCGGGGAGCAGGGCAGTGGCAAGGGGCAGTTCACGAAACCTGGCAAATCGAAGGATATGTCGAAACACTCAAACACCCTCTTGCTCATTATCCCCACCCCACGTTGGTCGAATTTTTTCAACACATCAATGCCTATTCCACTCTTCGGGCCCAGGAACTTCGCACCTCCGGCCGGCGTTCAAACTTATTTCAGATCATCTTTTACCCCCTGGGCAAGTTCTTAGACTTGTACTGTCTTAGACTGGGCCTTCTTGACGGTACTCCAGGTTTTGTACACGCCATGACCATGGC
>JBBUDC010000004.1:0-6016 GCA_038057495.1 Patescibacteria group bacterium | reverse complement strand
TGTTTTTGCAGCAAATTAGTATTCTCCTTAGCACTTAGCACCTGGCCCTTAGCACTAAACGCGGCAATATTCTCAAATATTCCTCGTCCAATCATCACCCCATCTACACTAGCGTCTAGCGCATAGCGTCTAGCGTCTAGAGCATTCTTAACGTCGCCATTGCCAATAATTAGTGTCTTAGACTTAGACTGATCTCTTAGACTGACTACTTTGGCAATCTCGTCCCAATGAGTCGGTACATCGGATTTCTCTTTGGCTGTCCGCCCATGCACGGTCAACGCATCTAGTTTTTGTTCTAATAACCATCCGCACCAATCCTCCGTCTGGATCTTGTTCAGGCCAATTCTGGTTTTTACACTCACCGGCAGGTCACCCACCCCCTCTCTAACTGCCGCAATTATCTCTTCTGCCAGACTCCGGTTATTTATCAAGGCAATGCCGCACCCGCCCTTGACTACATCTTTATCCGGACACCCCATATTTATGTCTACCCCGTCAAATCTTAGTTCCTTAATTAACTTAGTCGCCTCGTAAAAGTTCTTGGGGTCCTTCCCCCAAATCTGGGCCACAATCGGCCGCTCTTCTTCCGTAAATTTCAGCCTGTGAATCAGTTTTTCTCTTCCCGCCGATTGCAACCCGTCCACATTCGTAAATTCCGTAAACATCACATCTGGTCTGGCCACACGGGCCACCATCTGCCGGAACACGGTATCCGTCACCTCCTCCATCGGCGCCAACGCCAAAAAGGGTTTTTTAGATTTTGCCAGTCTCTGCCATAGATTCATCGACCGATTATAACTCCCCTTTACGTCCCCCTCTTACATCGCAAGATGCGAATCGAAGAATCGATTTAAGAGGGGGATTAGAGGGGGCGTTACCGGGCCAATACCAGTCCCCACACTCTTTTTACCCCAGCAATTTTAAGCACCCTGCAACATTCGGACATTGTTGCTCCTGTCGTCCAAACATCGTCCACAAGCAAAATTGCTTGTGGAATTTTCAATTTACAATTTACAATTTTCATTGAATTTTCAAGCGCCAACAAACGTTCAGCTCGAGTCCTCCCCGCCTGATGTCCGGTGTCCCTGGTCCTTAACAATAAATGACTATCGAATGCCAATTTATGACGCGCAGCGAATGCCCGGCCGATTACATCGGCCTGGTTAAACCCTCTTTCCCTATATCTTTTCTCATTTAAGGGTACAGGCACTATAATTGGCTTCATCTCCAAAAACTTCGCCAAATAACTAAATTCCGGTCTATCTCTGAACTCTGAACTATTAACTATTAACTCACGCAGTACGTCATAAAAATATCTGTACTTCACTTTCTTAATAATTTTCTTGGCCACCCCATCATACGCCCAAAAACATGTCAGCCCGTCTAATCCATATGCTTTATGGCAATATTTGTGCGGCAAACCGTATCGGGAATTTCTGGTGCAAATGGGGCAAATCTGCTCCTCTTCCCACAATCCCACCTGGCAACTCTTACATACGTAACCCCCAAACTTTCCGCAATTCACGCACTTCTTAGGAAACAAAAAATCGATTAAGCCCACGACTTTTACTATATCACCCTCTAATGTCCCCCTCTTAAATTAAGAGGGGGATTAAGGGGGCGTTAAAAAACGCCGCAACGCGGCGTTTTTAGTGTGGAGGTGGCGGGAATTGAACCCGCGTCCGAAAAAGTTCTTCTCAAGCATCTACAAGCGTAGTCTCGGATATAGTCCCGGACAACTTTGGATTAATTGTCTTTTTCCTACTTAGGTTAATCCGTAACCGGTAAGAAGCATCCTGATTTGGTTACACCTCATCCGACTCTCAAGATAAGTCAGACAAGACGCCTTTCATCTCAGCTTAAGCAAAAGCGGTCGCGAGACGATTGGAAGCGGTGAAAGGATTTAACCTTTCAAACGCTTGTGCCAAAAAGTTTTTAGCACTTGTGTTTTGAACCTGTTTTACGAGCCTGGTTCAAGCTCGGCTTGCAGCTTTTCAAAGTACATTTCTCGTCGAAACCTTTCACCCCCGACGTCTTGTAGTATATCACATCTCCCTGTCTAAATCACGCTTCTTAATAGCTTCTCTTTTCTCGTATTTCTTCTTCCCCCGGGCCATGGCAATTTCCAGCTTAATTAGCCCTTCTTTGGTATACATGGCCGTGGGTACCAGCATTCTTCTGGACTGCTTCATTTGGTTCAAAATAGCCAAAATCTCTCTTTGAGAGAGTAATAATTTCCGGCTCCTTTGCGGATCATACTTGGTGTTGTCTGCGTGCTTGTAAGGGAAAATCTGCATTCCCACTACCCATAATTCAGTCTGTGTCCCATGTGTTGAGTTTTGCATTTTGACATGTGCCGCGCTCATATCCACCTGCCCCAATTTAGCGGATTTTACTTCCGGTCCGGTTAGCACAATCCCCGCCTCAATTCTCTCCCCTAATTCGTAATTAAACTTGGCTTTGTCATTTACTAATTTCATAGATCTTTGCTCCCACCAAAACATATATCTTCCCCGCCTTTTCGTCTACCACCAAACTGCTTGCATTCCCAATTTCCCCCCCCTCATATTGAGAAAGGTATTCCCCCGTTTTCTTAAATACCACAATTCTTTTGTTGTTTTTATCAAGAATATACAAATTCTCTTGATCTTCGTCAGTATATATAGTCCTATTTTCTCCCAGCTCTTTATCCAGTCCGGAAACGGTAAAACTTTCTCTCACTCCCCTGGTATATTTTGCGATTTTAGATGTCCAAATACTTCCATCAATAGCCATACTTAGACTTTGACTTAGACTTGAACCGTCTTCCGTATCTGCCAGCCACTTTTGTTTGCCTCCATATCCACTCTCGGTTACCTGGTGTCTCCAGATTTGATTACTAGCCAACAAATAGATATTTCCTGCAAACACTCCCATATCTTGTATCTCTCCCCATCCCTCATCCGTCTTTATAACTACTTGGCACTTAGCACCTGGCACTTGGCACTCCACAATCCCCTTGTCCGAAAAAACTATCACCTTCCCCGGATACGTCGCCAGCAGTGTAGCTTGCCCCAGAGCCTCTTTACCCGCCACCACTTCCCCGCTCTTTTTTACCGGATCTACCTCAATTAGTCTGCTTCCTTGGGTATCCAGCACCTCTAATTTTCCGTCTCTAATTTCTAGTTTCTCTCCCACCATTCCTTCCCGCAGAAGTCCCAGATCAAACACCACCTTTCCTTCCCCACTCTTTACTCCCATTGCTTCAGCTCTCACCCCATCCCACTCCTCCACAATTTGCCTCACTCTCTCATCTTTTTTTGCCGCTTTGTTACTTTGCCACCCCGTTACTGTTGTTTCTATTTCTCCCAGCAGTTCCCGGCTTCTGACCGGATTTAAACTCACCAATGCCTTGGCCTCATCAAACTTATACTTCACACTCTCAATAGTCTTATTCTGCTCACTCTGCTCAATCCGCATATTTCTCTCCCTCCACTGCCACCCACCCACCATCAAAACCAACACTATTAGAAATCCTAACCCTGCCCACATCATCTGCTTTTGTTTGGCCATTTTCTCTCCCGGTGCCACATAAATTGATCCTCTGGGAAATTTAATTCTCGGCCAGTTTATTTTCGGCCAAGTAAACTTCTGTTTTATTTCCGGCTTTTTTTCCGGCTCCTGACTCTTAACTACTATCTCCTGTAGTCTCTGACTCCTGATCTTCACGACAGCCCCCACCGTTCCTTCACCCTTTCCTCCTCCATGCACCACTGCCCCGAGTGTCTCCACCACTCCTTCCATGTCTTCGTTATCCACCCCGGCTTTGACAATTCCCAAAGGTACTTGATCCCAAAACCGGCTGTTCCCCAGCACCAACACTTGCCCATCCTTGGCCCAGCTGCTCAACATTTTTATTTTGTCATTTGTCATTTGTGCTTTGTCATTCGGATTTACCACCCATCCTTCTTTTCCTCCCACTCTAGCCCACACTCCACCCCCATTCAAAGCGCAAAACAAGGCTTTATCGATTATTGCCAAAGCCGTTACTTCCACCCCCGCAAACTCTTTTTCTACTTCTTCAATTCCTCTGATGAGAATTTCCATCGCTTCTCCTTCCAAGTTTCCGTAATACAATTCGTGGATCCGGGCCAAAATCTCCCGTCCTTGGGATACTACTTCTACTTCATTTTTTTCTTCTTCGGTACCAATACTTGCCAAAACTATCAGCCGGCCTCTTTTGGTCAATTTTTCCTGATCATCTTCCGGCACAAAGTCGTGTACCTGAGCCCATCTCCGGCTTCCTACTCCGCCTACAATTTTTCCTACTGTTATTTCCATGGGTTACAGCACCACAATTGCCAGCACCAACACGCCAATTGCCAGCAACAGGTGCATCCAAGCAAGTATTGAGATTATCCCATTAAATTCATCTTCCACGGCCTCCGTCATACTTTTAATTTGTCTCACAATTACCAGAGAAAACGCTAGATACATCACCAGTCCCACTACAAAAAATCCTTTGATCACCCCAAAAAGCGTTAAGTTTCTTATTATGTCAACCAAGTTGTTTGGATCGATTTTTATCATTTTATTCTCCTTTGGCTCTCCGTTTTTCTAGCTCTTCAGCCAACCGGGAAATAATATCTACGACTTTTTGCGGCCAAGGCACCCCCAAAGCTTCAATGGTGGGCTGTTCTGAAGCCGTCGTCACCACCACATCTCCATATTGAAACATCGATCTGATAAATCCTCCCGTCATCATGGCCGGCTCTTCAATATGGTTCAAGTTGGCATATGTAATTGTCCTATACATCAAGTTTTCAAAATCAATATCCACCAGTCTCTCGTTGGTGACGATAAACACGCTGTAATGCCAGTACAGAAATCTCTCCATGGCATACATCAGGGTTACTAAATACCACGTCAGCCGGCCCACTAGTATAAATTTCCCAGGCACAGCTGCAAAGATCCCTGTCGAAAGCAGTATTCCCGGCAAAATCAGCATCACTAGTGTCAACAGCACCCATCCAATGTTGGTTATGGGGTGGGCTCTCAACAAAAGGACGATCTCTTCATCTTCTTGCTGGGTAATAAATCTCGACCCCGGATACACACAATACGCCCCCATCAATGATTTTCTCGGCTCCTCTCCCGTATCCACCAGCACTTTATCAATTACTTCCTTCCACCATCCCTTCCCCGCCCGCCCAGGCTGCGCAGCTGCCGGTGGGTCCCCTGCGCTGTACACATCAGTCATGGCTAAATTGTATCACTTCTTTTCTATATTGAATAATCCGCTGGTCAGATGAATTGCTCCCGGTGCCCGCAGATTAAACGCTTTGTAAAAATTTGTCCCGGAAATTTCCACATTTCCCCGGTTGGTAGCAAGAATAACTTTACTGGTTACTCCATTGCTCCCGTGATCCACCCGCACACTACTTACACTGCTTACTCTGCCCCCATACTTATCGGCCTCGCTGGCCATTCTGTCTTTGTCCCACCCGGTCTGTCCCAAACACCCATCGGTCGGAAAAATTCCACTGGCGTCTCCACCGCTTCCATATACCAGAGCTGCGTTCACGATATCTGCAAACTCACCCTCATGTAGCCACGGGTGACTCTTCCCACAGCTTTTTCCAGATCTGCCTTTATACCAGCCTTTATAAAACCAGGGTGATCCTCCTTTTACCTCCCAAGCCCCATCTGCCCACCTCGTCCAGTCGCTCGTGGTATCCCAAAAACCGGGAGTCGTGTGTCCCAAACTGGTATACGATTCTTGATATCCCCCGGAAGTGCTTGCATACCACGTATTTACCACTTCATTTGAAGTATTGCTCACCAGAATTTTTCCCCGTGTGGCCACCACCGCGTCCCGCCATTTTCCTGGATTATCGGCTTTACTGCTTTTCCAAACTTGGCAAGATTCGGTCGTACAAATTGTTCCCCCAGCATTCTGATTTCCCATTCTCCATCCCACATAAGCCAGAGCATACGATCTGGCCGCAATTGCCTGGGCCTTTAATGCTTCCATTCC
>JBBUDC010000003.1:0-15141 GCA_038057495.1 Patescibacteria group bacterium | reverse complement strand
GATATAAGAGTGGAGCGTACTCATCTCAATCCCACCTTTCAGGTGGGATTTTATTTCTGATCTAGTTTGATGACGTCAAGGTCTAGCCTTTCGTTTCCCAAACATTATATCGTTTGGTATAATTTCAGGGAATGGTCGAAGAAGATAAAGATATATCGGAGATATTTGAATCTCTTTCCCCACAGGGCCAACAACTGCTGATTTCGATGGCCCATCCTTCAACGGTTAGTGGGGCGCCTCTTCAGGTAGTATTGGTAACTTCGGGGCTAGAAAATCAGGATTTTGATAAGGCATTAGCTGAACTGACCAAAAGAAATCTGATTCGAAAAGGGAGACTGGAGAAATCTCAAGGGAGAAATACGTTAGTGGAGAATCCGAATGGAGATAGATTAGCACTTTCAAAAGAAGTGAAAAAGGGTGTCCTGACACAGATATTGCATTTTCCCGCAAATGATTCTGATTGGTCTTTTTAATTAGATTTTTTGAAGCGCCCCGTTTCTTTTTTATACTCGAGCCATCCCTCAGCCGTAATGTTGGCGTGTTGTTCTAATTTCATAATGTCATTTGACCATTCAACTAAAAGGCCTTGAATTTATCAAAAAAACGCTATAGCGTGAATTCGGTAAATTTCAAATTGAAAAAATAATTGTGTCTTGTCCAGCAAAATTAAGTTTGTCTTTTCCCACTTCAAAACCTTTATCACGAGCATATTTCACCAGAGAGTCTAACCAATTTATTCCTGGCATTATGTTAATTGGTTCGTCAATTACACAACAAGGCAACAGCACAAATTTTTTGCCATATTCACTACAGCTATCAATAATTTTAAGATTTGAGCCATGGGCATGTAACCCAACTAACAAGTCAAAACCCCCAGCCATATTATTATCAAACGGTTTATCTATTCTCGGGAGAGCTTTTCTCTGCTCAAGCGTTAAAGTGGTTCTGGTTTTATATAAATCTTTAAAAGTCCGGGGCAACATTTGCGGAACGGGATCGATGACGGTCGTTTTCCATCCGCTTTGATTGAGTAAATATGCCAATAGCCCTTTTCCGCCACCTACGTCAGCTGCTTTGCAGGGTTGATAATGATCAACCAGCCAAGCGTGTAGTAACTGGAATCTAAAGCGGTGACTGATTCTTCTCATGTCTGTATTTTACTTGAATCTGATAAAAAGTAACGCCCCTCTCTTACCGCGAACGAAGTGAGAGGCGAAAAATTGGAATAATTTTTCGAATTAAGAGAGGGGTTGGGGGTGAGTTACTAATAATCTATGGAGTATAATTTGAGTGTGAATTATCTAGGCATTGATTATGGAGACGCCAAGGTTGGAATTGCTTTGGCGACGGGACCTCTGGCAGAACCTTTGACAACCGTAAAGACAGAAAAGGCACTTCAATCAATTAAACAACTAATTACAAAGCACAAAATTGATGCGGTTGTCATGGGGGATTGTCAGGAAGTTTTTTTAAACGAACTTTCAAATTTAGTGGTTGTATATTGTGCCGACGAAACGCTTTCATCTCATGATGCCCGGCAATCTTTACTCCATACTACGCAAAAAAAGCGCCGCCTAAATGAGCACGCGGTTGCCGCCGCAGTAATTTTGCAAAATTGGCTTGACTCTCAAAATTAAAACCTGTAAAGTCACCTATGATGTTCAAAAATGTCATTGCCCCTGTCCAAGCCTGGCTTCTTTCTCAAGGCCGCTGCGTAGGTTGTGGCACCGATCTGGCAACTGGCAAATCTACCAAACATTCTCAAGGCACCAAAATTACCTGTAGCAAATGTGGCCGTATTTTCATCAAAGAGTCTTCATCTGGCAAATTCCGCCGCGCCCTTTTTGAGGAGGTTTGATAGTGAAACTTCTGGTTGGTTTATCTCTGCTCTTGGTTATTATGGCCTTTTCCGGATTTGTCTGGTGGACCGGCCAGCTGGCTCCAGCCAACTCCGCTGATGAACAGACCTATCCTTTTATTATTCCTCTTGGTCAGACCGCTTCTCAAACCACTTCCTCCCTTTTTTCTAAAAGTCTCATCCGTTCCCCTTTAGCCGGCAATCTCTATCTTAAATTCTCGGGTCTGGACAAAAAAATCCGCCCCGGCACCTATTTCCTTTCCCCCAGCCTCCACCTCAAACCACTTCTAGAATCTCTAACTGCAGGTCCCAGAGATATTTGGATTACTTTTCCCGAAGGCTGGCGCCGGGAACAGATTGCCACCCGTCTGGCTGCCAATTTGCAAAATTTTAATTCCCAGACTTTTCTTACTCTTACAGCCACCCTTGAAGGCCGTTTATTTCCCGATACCTATCTAATTCCCACCTACGCCACCGAAGCAGATTTAGTGACCATGCTCACATCTAACTTCTCCCGCAAAGTAAGATCACTGGACCCAGACGACCTTATTCTCGCTTCCCTGGTAGAGAGGGAAACCCGCCGCCCATCAGACCGGCCCACCGTGGCCGGAATTCTCAAAAAGCGTTTGGCAGCCGGCTGGCCTCTTCAAGTAGATGCTACGATCCAGTATGCCCGTGGGGATTGGTCTCCAATCACCAACACCAGAATTCCTTCTGTATACAATACATATATCCACCCCGGTCTTCCTCCCACTCCCATTGCCAACCCGGGTTTAGAATCCATAAACGCCGTCAGAAATCCCAAAAGTACTCCCTACTGGTACTATTTACATGACGCCCAGGGCCAGATCCATTACGCGGCCACTATTGGAGAACATAATTCCAATGTTGACAAATACTTGAGGGACTGATATAACCAGAAGTATTGAATAACCCTAGGTGGCAGTTGTGTCGCCGGGGCTTTTTGCGCTAACTGATGCCAGCAACCCGTCGACTCAACTGGGGAAAGGAATCCGCCCACCTCCCTCCCCTAAATTTGATCCAGGTTCAGCACGACTCATGGCAGTGGTTTTTGAAGTCCGGTATTGGAGATGGCATTGCCGAAATTTCCCCTATCGAAGATTTTACCGGTAAAAATTGGCTTTTAGAATTTGGTTCTTACTCTATAGAGAAAGCCAAAATTACTCCCCAGCACGCCATCCGCAAAGGTTTGACTTACTCCTCCCCATTACGGGTTGTGGCCAAACTCACCAACAAACAAACAGGCAAAACTACCTCCGCCGAAGTTTTCTTGGGCGACGTTCCCCAGATGACCGCCCGGGGAACTTTCATCGTCAATGGTGTCGAACGGGTAGTCGTCAGTCAAATTGTCCGTTCTCCCGGAGTCTATTTTGGGGCTGAATTAGACGCTGCTTCCGGCAAAGTTTTACACACCGCCGAACTTCGTCCTATCAGAGGCACTTGGTTGGAATTTGAAACTTCCCGCGCCGACATTATTTCCATCAGAATTGACCGCCGCCGCAAGTTTTTATCCACCACAGTTCTTAGAGCCATGGGTATGTCTGAATTTCCCGCTGGTCTGGAAGCCACTTTGGCCAAAGATGCTACCAAAACTACCGAAGACGCCTTAATCGAAATCTACAAAAAGATGCGCCCCGGAGAGCCCATTGTTTTAGAAAATGCCCAAAAGTTGATTTTCGATCTGTTCTTTAACCCCCGCCGCTACGATTTAGGTGAAGTAGGCCGCTACAAAATTAACCGCCGCTTAGGTAGCACTTCCGATTCCCGGATTTTAACCCGCGACGATTTAGTAGCCACTATTAAATACCTGCTTGGCATGTCCAAAGGGGTTGGCCGGACCGACGACATTGATAATCTGGCCAACCGCCGGGTGCGCCGGGTAGGGGAAATCGTGACCCAAACCGCCTACCGCGAAGGACTTTTGCGCCTGGAACGGGCCATCCGGGAGAAAATGAGCTTGGTTTCTACCGAAGAGCTGGTTACTCCTACCCAGCTAGTCAACGCCCGCCCCGTCATTTCCTCCATCAATCAATTCTTCAGAAGTTCCCAGCTGTCGCAAATCATTGACCAGACCAATCCTTTATCAGAAATTGACCATTTGCGCCGTCTGTCTGTGTTTGGTCCCCAAGGACTGACCCGGGAACGCGCTTCTTTTTCCATCCGGGACATCAACGCTTCCCAATATAGCCGCATTGACCCTGTCCGCTCCCCAGAAGGACCAAACATTGGTTTGATTACCTATCTTGCTCTCTACGCCCGGATCAACAAATTCGGCTTCCTGGAAGCTCCCTACCGCAAAGTAATTAAAGAAAATGGCAAGATGAAAGTTACTTCAGAAATAGTGTATGTAGACGCCGAAAACGAGGCCCAATTCCATATTTCCCACAGTGATTTTCAAACCGATGCCAAAGGCTATATTTTAGACAAGTGGTTACCTATCCGCTTCCAAAATGAATTTACCGAAGGCCCAGTCGGGCAGGTTGATTTAGTAGACGTGGTTGCCCGTCAGGTAGTGGGTACCTCTGCTGCTTTGATTCCATTCCTGGCTCACGACGCCGCCAACCGGGCTTTGATGGGTACCAACATGCAGACCCAAGCCGTGCCCCTAATTAAAGCCACTGCCCCGGTAGTAGGCACCGGGCTTGAAAAAGAGGTCTCCGCCGCCCTCGGTTGGTCCATTTATGCCACTCATGCCGGAGTAGTTTCCTACGTTGACGCCGACAAAATTATTCTTAAATTAGACAAGAAACCCGCCAACCCCGTTTCCACTGAAGACATTGTTTTTAAAGGCGACCTGCAGACTTTCCACCTCACCAAATTTAAACGGACTTCTCACAGCACCAACTTTTCTCAAAATGCCGTAGTTACCGCAGGTCAAAAAGTTACTCCGGGGACATTGCTGGCTGACGGCCCCGCCACCGAAAACGGCGAAATAGCTTTAGGTCAAAACATGCTCATTGCTTACGCTTCATATGACGGTCTAGGTTACGAAGACGCGGTGGTCATTTCCGACCGCCTAGTTACCCAGGATCTGTTGACCTCAATTCATATCGAAGAATACGAGGCCGACGTCGTAGATACTAAATTAGGCCCGGAAGAGCTAACCCGGGATATTCCCAATGTAGGGGAAATCTATTTAGCCAATCTGGACGAGGGTGGTATTGTTACCGTCGGTTCCGAGGTTAAACCCAACGACATTTTAGTAGGTAAAATCGCCCCCAAAGGCGAAACCGAGCTCTCCGCCGAAGAGCGGCTGTTACGCGCCATCTTTGGTGAAAAAGCCCGGGACGTCCGGGACACTTCACTGCGCATGCCTCACGGCGAACGCGGCATTGTTGTCGATATCCACGTTTTAGACCGGGACACCGGAGACGAGCTTCCTCCCGGCACCAACAAGCGGGTTGTTGTCAAAGTAGCCCAGTTGAGAAAAATCACCGTCGGAGACAAGCTGGCCGGCCGTCACGGAAACAAGGGCGTCATCAGCAAAATTGTTCCCGCAGCAGATATGCCCCATCTTTCAGACGGCACCCCCGTAGATATCATGATTTCCCCTCTGTCAGTTTTGGCCCGTATGAATTTGGGCCAGCTTTTGGAAGCCCGTCTGGGCTGGGCCATGAGCAAACTCGGCCAGACCGTAGCCGTTCCGGTTTTTGAAAGAATTTCCGAGGATCAAATTGCCGCCAGCATGACCAAAGCCGGTCTACCCATCTCAGGCAAAGCCATCCTCATAGACGGCCGCACAGGTTTACCATATGAACAAACTGCAGTTGTAGGTATCGGCTACATTCTCAAACTCCATCACATGGTGGAAGACAAAACCCACGCCCGTTCTACCGGACCATACTCTCTTATCACCCAACAGCCCCTGGGTGGTAAAGCCCAAATGGGTGGCCAGCGCATGGGAGAAATGGAAGTCTGGGCTCTCGAGGGTCACAAAGCCGCTTACACTCTCCAAGAAATGCTCACCATCAAGTCCGACGACGTGGTTGGCCGGGCCAAAGCTTTTGAAGCCATCGTCAAAGGCACCGAGATTCCCAGCTCTTCCGTTCCTGAATCATTCAACGTCTTGGTTAAAGAGCTGCAAAGCTTAGGCTTACAAGTTTTGCCCCAAGGCGTGCAGTTAAAGCCGGCGCTGGTAGAGGAGGTTGTCAATGTCCAATAAAACTATCGATCATCAGGATTCATTCAAAAACATTCTGGACTTTAAGGGCCTGCAGATCAAGCTGGCCTCTCCGGACATCATTCAAAACTGGTCTCACGGTGAAGTTACCAAGCCCGAAACTATCAATTACCGTACTCTCCGCCCCGAAAAAGACGGTCTATTTGACGAACGCATTTTCGGCCCCGTCAAAGATTGGGAATGTTACTGCGGTAAATACAAGCGCATCCGTTACAAAGGCATCATTTGTGACAAATGCGGAGTCGAAGTCACCCAATCCCGCGTCCGCCGCGAGCGCATGGGCCATATTACTCTGGCCTGTCCCGTGGCCCACGTCTGGTATTTCAAAGGGGCTCCATCCCGGCTGTCTCTGCTTTTGGACACTTCTCCCAAAGCTTTGGAATCCGTCATTTATTTTGCCCAGTTCTTAGTTACCGGTGTCGACACCAAGCTCCAAGCCTCCACTGTGGCTGCTTTGCAAAAAACCGCCGAAGAGGCCAAAGGTAAAATCAAAACCGAGACCGCTGCCAAAGCCGCCGCCCTGCAGGCCGATTTCGACAAACAACTCAAACAACTCACAACTTCAGACCTAAACGAAGACGCCAGAGCTTTAGCCCAAAGCCAAGTCCAGCTCAAATTAAAACAACTCACCAAAAACTTAGAAGACAGTTCTGCCGCTGAAACTTCTTCCACCGATGCTCTTTACGATCGGCTCATCGACATCGTTAAACATTTGACTCTGGCCACCATTATTACGGAAGAAGAATATGCCAAGCTCGACGAGCACAAAGCCGCCAATTTCTTCGCAGTGGGCATGGGAGCAGAAGCAGTTTTAGAAGCTGTTAAACAATTAGATCTGGATCAGCTGGCTGCCGATTTGCGTCAGGAAGTTACCACTACTTCCGGTCAGCGCCACATCAAAGCTACCAAGCGTTTGCGGGTAGTTGATGGCATGCGCCGGGCCGCAGTTAATCCCGCCTGGACCATTCTGAAAATTCTTCCCGTCATTCCCCCGGATTTGCGCCCCATGGTGCAGTTGTCTGGTGGCCGTTTCGCCACTTCCGATTTAAACGACTTATACCGCCGGGTCATCAACCGAAACCACCGTCTCAAGCATTTGATGGATTTAGGCGCCCCCGAAATCATTTTAAGAAACGAAAAACGCATGCTCCAAGAAGCTGTCGATTCTCTCATCGACTCTTCCCAGCACACCGCCCGGATCACCCGCCGTCCCACCGCCGCCCATTCCAGGTCTTTGTCTGACATGTTGCGTGGTAAGCAGGGCCGTTTCCGCCAAAATCTTTTGGGTAAGCGCGTCGATTATTCCGGCCGTTCCGTCATCGTCGTCGGCCCGGAGCTCAAACTCAACCAATGCGGTCTTCCCAAAGAAATGGCTTTGGAAATGTTCAAGCCTTTTGTCTTGCGCCAAATGATCGTTCAGGGTCTGGCCCCCAACGTCAAGTCTGCCAAAAATATTTTGGAGACCCGTCCTCCGGAAGTTTTCGATATTTTGGAAGAAATTACCAAAAATCACCCCGTTCTGCTCAACCGGGCCCCTACTTTGCACAAGCTCTCTATCCAGGCTTTCTACCCGGTGCTTATCGAAGGCTCGGCTATTCGAATTCATCCTTGTGTTTGTGCCGGCTTTAACGCCGATTTTGACGGAGACCAAATGGCCGTTCACGTTCCCATTTCTGCCGCCGCCATCGAAGAGGCCAAGACTTTGATGATGCCCGAATCCAATTTGAGAAAACCCGCCGACGGTACCCCCATTACCATTCCCTCTACCAAGGAAATGGCCTTGGGTAATTATTTCTTAACCTCCATCGACGAATCACAGCCTCTCTACCCGTCTCCCATCACAGCCTCCGAAGCCATGTTGATTTATCACACCGGCCGGCTTAAATTGCGCCAAAAAGCCCTGGTTCAACTGCCTACCGGTCCGGTCGAAGAGACCACCGTCGGCCGCTTAATTTTCAACGGCATTCTTCCCGAGAAATTGCAGTTTCTCAACGAAGCCGTGCGCAGATCGACAGTTGTTTCTCTGTTTGCCAAAGCCTTCAAATTTTATGACATCGGCGTGGTAGTCCAGCTTGTCGACGACATCAAACGCTTAGGTTTCTGGTCCGGTACTATTTCCGGCCTGTCCGTCAGTATTACCGACTGTGTCATTTCTCCCGAGCGGGACACCATTATCGGCGCAGCCAATCAATCAGTTTCTGAAATTGAGCAAAATTTTGCCACCGGTCTGATTACCGCCGAGGAAAAGAAACGCTTAAGCCAGGAAGTTTGGTTGGAAACGACCGATGTTTTAGCCGACGCCACCTGGAAACTCATCACCGCCGACAACCCCATCCGTTTCATGGTCGACGCCCAAGCCGGCCGGGTTTCCCGCGAACAGGTCAAACAGCTCTCTGCCATGCGTGGACTTGTGGTCGACCCGTTGGGCAACATCGTAGATCTGCCCATCAAGAGCAATTACCGCCAGGGCTTTTCCACTTTTGAATACGTCAACGCCGCCCGCGGTGAAAGAAAGGGTTTGTCAGATACCTCCATCAGAACCGCCGACGCCGGGTACTTAACCCGCCGTTTGGTAGACGTTGCCCACGACGCCATCATCCGCATCGAAGACTGCGGCACCACCGCCGGAGTTACGGTTTCCCGCTCTTCCAGAAGACCCAAAGTCTTTTTGGCCCGGCTTTTCGGCCGCATTTTAGCCGCCGACGTTGTTTCCAAAACCAAAAAAGTTCTCCTCCCCGCCGGAACTGTCCTCGACGAAAACCATTTGCCCATTATCGAATCCGAAAATATTTCCGAAGTTACCATCCGCTCCGTGCTTACCTGTAACGCTCCGTATGGTCTCTGCGCCGCCTGCTATGGCATCAATTTAGCTACCATGGAGCTGGCCAAACTCGGAGATCCGGTAGGTATTATTGCCGCCCAAAGCATCGGCGAACCGGGTACCCAGATGACTCTGCACGGTAAGCGCGGTTCCATCTCTGCCGGAGGAGTCGACGTGACCCAAGGGTTGCCCAGAGTCGAAGAATTATTTGAATCCAGAACTCCCAAGCTGGTTTCCCCATTGGCCGAGATTTCCGGAAAAGTAGAAGTTGTAGAAACCGATTCCGGTTACAAGATGCGGATCAGAAACACCTCTGTCAAACCCATCGAAGAAAAGGAATACTTGATTCCTCTGACCGCCGAGCTCAAAGTCTCCGACGGTGATCTGGTTACCATCGGTACCCAGCTTGCAGCCGGGTCATTGGATATCAAAGAAGTTTTGGAAGTCCGTGGTCTGCGCGGAGCCCAGGAATATCTCATCGAAGAAATTCAGCTGGTCTACGAATCCCAGGGCATTCCGATTCACGACAAACATTTTGAAGTCATCGTCAGAAAGATGTCCGACCGGGTGCGCGTGCTCTCCTCGGGAGACACCACCCTCCTGCCGGGAGATATCATCGACCGCCACATTTTTGAAAAAGAAAACGCCCGCATTCTGGCCGAAGGTGGAGAGCCGGCTACCGCCCAGGTCGTTATCCTGGGTATTACCAGATCCGCTCTTAAGACCGGTTCATGGCTGTCAGCCGCCTCCTTCATCGAGACTACTTCCCAATTGGCAGACGCTGCCATCGAGGGCCGCACCGATCCGCTCTTGGGTCTGAAAGAAAATGTTATAATTGGCCGCCTCATCCCAGTCAGTCCCGAGAGAGCCGCATATGCCCACAATTAATCAACTTATCAGAAAATCCCGTACCCGTAAGGTCAAAAAGATCAAGGCTACAGCTTTGCGCCGTTCTTTTAACGCCAAGGACCGGGAATTTGTAGAAACCAAAGATCCTTTTAAGCGGGGAGTGATCACTTTGGTCCGGACCATGACTCCCAGAAAACCTAATTCAGCCTTAAGAAAAGTGGCCCGGGTCCGTCTGTCCAACAAAACTGAAGTCACTGCCTACATTCCCGGCATCGGTCACAACCTGGCCGAGCACGGCATTGTTCTGGTCCGTGGAGGCCGGGTCAAAGACCTGCCCGGTGTTAAATATCACATCGTCCGGGGCAAATTTGACGCCACCGGCGTAGAATCCCGCCGTCAAGGCCGCTCCCGTTATGGTACCAAGGCCACATCCGGCCCGGCTACAGCCGCCGCTTCCTAAAAACACTATGCGTTCTAAGCCAAGCTTAATCAGACCTCTTGCTCCAGATCCCATTTACAACCATCCTTTAGTAACCAAACTCATCAACAATATCATGCTGGATGGCAAAAAATCCGTGGCCCAAAAGCAGGTCTACCAAGCTCTGGCCTTGCTCAAATCCCAGGCTAATCCGGATCCTTTGGCCGTTTATCTTCAAGCTGTAGAAAACATCCGTCCCCAAATGGAAGTCCGCTCCAGGCGCATTGGTGGTGCAGCTTATCAAATTCCCGCTCCGGTCCGCGGAGCCCGCAAAGATTCTTTGGCCCTGCGCTGGTTGATCGCAGCTGCCCGTGACCGGTCTAATTCCCAATACCACACTTTTGGCCAAAAATTGGCTGCCGAAATCACCGACGCTCTCAACAATTCCGGAGCTGCGATAAAAAAGAAGTTAGATATGCACCGCATGGCCGAGGCCAACAAGGCCTTCGCTCATTTCAGATGGTGATATGGCCAGATATACCGGACCAAAAAACAGATTAAGCCGGCGTGAGGGCGTAGACCTTTTTGGCAAAGGTACTAAATTACGCCGCTCTACCGTTCCTCCGGGTCAGCACGGCCCCAAGGGCACCCGCCGCGTTTCCGATTACGGCGCCCAATTGCGGGAAAAACAAAAAGCCAAGCGCATCTACGGTCTGACCGAAAAACAGTTTCACCGCACTTTTGTTGAAGCCGCCCGTCACCCCGGAAATACGGGAGAAATCTTCTTCACCCTTTTAGAAACCCGTCTGGACAATGTGGTTTTCCGCCTGGGATTTGTGCCTACCCGGGCCATGGCCCGCCAGATAGTTGGCCACCGCCATATCTTGGTAAATGGCCAGATTGTCAACATCCCTTCCTACCGGGTCCGCCCCGGAGACGTGATTACTCCCGGATCTAATATCCAGCTTCCTGTCTCCGAAAATCCGTCTCTTCCTGCCTGGGTCTCCCGCCAAGGACCAGCCGGCCGGGTAGACCGCGTTCCCCAAAGATCCGATATTGATACTAGCATTCACGATCAACTTATAGTAGAATATTATTCGCGATAATCTCGCTTTTTTTATACATATGACCGCACCACAATTTACCGTTTCTCACAGCAAAAACCAATTCGTCTTTGAGCCTTTGCCTCAAGGCTATGGCCACACTCTAGGCAACGCCCTGCGCAGAACTCTTTATACTTCCATACCCGGAGCCGCCATCACTTCCGTTAAAATCGCCCAGGCCCGCCACCAATTTACGACCATTGAGGGTGTCCGTGAAGACATGGTCCAGCTGATCCTTAATTTAAAACAAGTCCGTGTTTCCTACGCAGGATCCGGACCCGCTACTCTTTCTCTCCAAGCCAAAGGTCCGGGAGAAATTACAGCTAAAGATTTTGACTGCCCATCCGGAGTTTCCATTGCCAATCCGGGGCTGGTTATTGCCCATCTTTCCGATAAATCCGTCAAATTAGATATCGAAGCTCTAGTTGAAACAGGTATGGGTTACTCTCCTGCTGAAGACCGCCAAAGTTCAACCATTGGCGTTATTCCTGTAGACGCCACCTTTTCTCCCGTCTCACTCGTCAACTATTCTGTAGAGGCCACCCGCGTCGGCCGTCTGACCAACTATGACCGCTTAATTTTAGACATAATCACCGATGGTACCGTTACCCCCGAATCAGCCCTCAAGACTGCCTCTCAAACCCTAGTCAACTTTTTCCAAGGCATCATTACTCCCCAATCAGCCCAGTCTGCCAGCTCTGCTCAATCTGCAAAATCCACCTTACTTCCCGGCGGAAATATCTCTGTCGAAGAATTAGATTTACCCACTAGAATTGCCAATGCCTTAGTCAATGCCGGATTCGACACCGTCGGATCTCTCATTGCTACTCCCAAAACCGAACTAGCCAAGGTCAAAAACCTGGGGGCTAAGTCAGTCAAAATTATTGACCTGGCTCTAAAGGAGCGCGGTTTCGAGTTTACTCTTTAATTGTTCCTGCCAAAGGAAAAATTATGCCTCACAACATCTTTGGCACCAAATTAAATCGTGATACCAATCAGCGTCAAGCCCTGCTCAAAGGATTAGTGGGAGCCTTGCTGCGTTCTGAAGCTATCGAAACCACCGAGGCCAAAGCCCAAGCTGTCCGGGGACTGGTCGAAAAACTCATCACTCTGGCCCGTAAAAAGACGCTTTCCAACATCCGTCAAATTGAATCAGTCGTCATCGACAAAGAGTTGGTTTCAAAACTGGTTTCCGAAATTGCTCCCCGCTTCAAAACCCGGCCCGGGGGATATACCAGACTTATTAAAATGGGCCGCAGATCCGGAGACAACGCTCCCATGGTGAGAATGGAGTTTGTAAAGAAATGATCAAAACCTTCTCTCCTACCCCCAAAGACATTACTCGTAGCTGGCACCTGGTTGACGCCAAAGGTCAGATTTTAGGCAGGCTAGCCACCCAAATGGCTATTCTTTTAATGGGCAAACACAAGCCTTCTTTTGCCCCTCACTTAGACTCTGGCGACGAGGTAGTTGTAGTTAACGCCTCTCAAATTGTGGTTACCGGCAACAAAGCCCAAACCAAAGTCTATAACCGTCATTCCGGCTATCCGGGCGGTTTCAAATCTACCTCATATGCTTTGGCCAAACCGGAAGATATAATTAAACACGCCGTTGCCGGTATGTTGCCTAAAAATAAATTACAGGACCCGAGACTCTTAAGGTTACATATTTATGCAGGGGACACCCATCCATATGGCCAGCACTTCACATAAAATACTCGCTACAGGTGTTGGCAGACGCAAAACTTCCGTGGCCTCTGTCCGCATCACGTCAGGACCAGGTGAAATTGTGGTCAACGGCAAACCCGCTTCCAAATATTTTCCCGGTGAAATTTCCAAAACCCGCTACCAATCTCCTTTTACTGTTGCAGGTGTAGCCAAAAAATATTCTGTTTCCGCCAAAGTTTTCGGCGGGGGATATGAAGGCCAATTAGATTCTTTGGTGTTAGGTATTTCCAGAGGACTGGTAGACATCAATGAAAAATTCAAAACCCTTCTGCGTAATGCTGGGCTTCTGACCCGCGACTCCCGCAAGCGCCAGCGCCGCATGATCGGCATGGGTGGTAAATCAAGGCGAAAGAGACAATCCCCCAAGCGCTAATGCTATACTAAAAACGCAGATGGCCGAGGCAGGTTACAGACAGCTACTTAGTTACAAACTGGCCCAAATTGCTTTTGATTTAGGTTGGGATTTTGTTCCCAAGTATTATTACAAAGTTGAAGACAGCCGCCAGCGTGATCAAATTAAACAAGCACTCCGCTCTTACAAACAAAACATTGTCGAAGGATCTAGTGAACGAAGTTTGTCTTCAAAACTCAAACTTTATGATGTTGCCAAATCTTCTAGCGTAGAAGCCCTAGAAGATTTTGAGGACATTCTTCGATTACAGAACTTGTCTCGTTGGCAAAAAGCTGATCCCAGACTTAGTAAACTTCATACGGTTTTTGAAACTCCTAACCCTTCTAATCCTTCTTTTCCCCCTCATCCCTCCGTCAGTAAGACATCCGAAGTATTAGGGGGATTAGGGGGAAGGGAAGAAACAGAAGCTGTTGTAAATTATCTTATCGATTTACTGCTACGTGGCGGTTTTCTCCTGGATCGGCAAATCGACGCCATTGAAGAAAAACACCGGCGCGAAGGTGGCTACAACGAAAATCTTTTCAGAAAACGCTTGGAATATAAAAAATTCCACCCTGATCCACCTAATCCCCCTAATCCCTCTAATCCTCCTCGTTCTTCGTGATACCATGGAATCAGTGAAAAAAGTTGGTTTGGCGGTTTTGACAGCAGTTACCATTGCGGGGACGGGTTTGCTTTTTAAAAATTTTGTTAATCCTTACGAGACGGTTTACAAGATTGCCGATGGAGACACCTTTATTCTCGAAAACAACAAACAGGCCGTCCGCCTTTTTGGCATCGATGCTCCGGAAATGGATAATTGCTACGGGCCGGAAAGTTATTCCCGGTTAAGTCAGCTTTTAAAAAAGAAACAAGTTCAACTCAAAGAACCTCTTGTCGATAAATTCGGCCGGATTGTGGCTCTGGTATATGTTAACGGTAAATTAATAAATGAAACTCTGATTAAAGAAGGTTACGCCGCCTATCGCAGTGAACCTGGTAGTGGTAAAGAAGTTATGAAAGCCGCCCATGAGACAGCTAAATCAAAAAAGATCGGTATTTACTCGTCTGACTGTACCGACGAGACTCCCCCGGATTCCAAATGCGCCATCAAAGGCAATCATGATTTAGACCGGAATGACTATTTATATCTTCTTCCCAGTTGTCCTTATTACGCTCCGGTAATAATAAGAAGATTCGAAGGTGACCGCTGGTTTTGTACAGAATCCGAAGCCAAAAAAGCCGGCTTCAAAATTTCCTCCGCCTGCGCCATGGGTACCAAAAGAGAATAGGAATTCACAAACTTAAAATGGGCGAGCGGTTGAATTTCAGCTCTGTTCCATTACCCAACACGATTTTCAGTCTGGGAAAATCCGGCCGATTGATATTGTTGGTATCCCAGGAAAGTCCTGGATATTTTTTGACCAGGTCTTCAAAAGGAGAATTAATCGTAAATTCCGCGTGTTCATATCCCGACCTTCGTAACTCTCCGGCTTTTGGCTCTATCAGTTCAACGGCAGAAATAAGATAGTCTTTATATTTTAAAGGCTTGAAAAGCTCAAATATCCCAACCCTTCGACCAGAAACCATGGCCTCTCTAAATAATTTTCCTGCGATCAAAAATTCTAATTTAATCTTGTCATACTCTTCGCTCGAACCAGCACTATAGCCTAAATGATCTAGAGGAAAATCGGTTACATTAATTCCTATTTTTTCGATTTCCAGAAGCCACGAGTCCAAGAAAGCCGAATACTCGTCAATTTTCATAAGTCG
>JBBUDC010000002.1:0-2535 GCA_038057495.1 Patescibacteria group bacterium | reverse complement strand
AGCTGTTGGACAAGAATGCCTAGTTTTTCTTTTTCAGCTGGTGACTCTCCGGTGAGCTTGACAGCTACCGGAGCGGTGGTTTTTTCTTTGAGGTTAACTTGGTGAAAATCGACGTGAAGGACATGGTCGGTGACGGGATCAACGGTGACTTCGTGAACCATGACGGGGCGGGGCTCTTTTTCTCCGGTGATATTTAGATAGATAAGGGTTGACTCCCCTGTTGCTTTACGCAGTTTGAGAAAGTCGGGAGTGGAAATTTGCAGCGACTGTGATTTGACATCTTTACCGAAAACGTTGGCGGGGGTTAGTCCTTGGTGGCGCAAGGCCTTAACCTTGCGTCCCGTAAGTTTGCGGGGGTCTGCTGATAATGTGTGTTTGGTCATGGCTTAGAAAAATCAATATCCAGAGTGTTGATCCTGGAGATGACGAGATTATACTGGAGCTGGCCTGCTGAAACAAGGGCGGGAACTGAAGAGGTAGATGCAAACCACCCCGAAGGATAGGTAACTGTAACTGTAACCGGATACTGGAACAGGCCTGGTTGGTTGAGAAAATCGAGCTGATAATGAAAACGTTGGTATTGAGGCAGGGGCTGATGCCAACGAATGACAATTTGGGATACCGACTTGGGAAGAGTGGTGGAAAGAAAACCAATTTCAATTTTGTTTTGAAAAGGAGTGCTGGTAAATGAAACTTCTTTACCATCAATAGTGACTGAAGCTGGTTGGGATTGAATTGGCAAGAGCAAGCGGATGTAGTTTTTGTATGGACCATTTGGCCAGCTGGGCTGGGGTGAGGTATTTTCTAAAGTAAGACTGTAGATTGATTCCACTTTTTCGGACGTAAAAGAAAAACGCAGCTGGGATTGACGGGAAATGAAAGGGTTTACTTTGTTGATGCCCACGTTGGCTTCTACGGGATAAAGATAGTTGACTAAGCAGGGTAATGAGGAACGGCAGGAAGGAACGGCTACTCCCCCATCCCAACCCAGATATGCAAGAGAAGTCTTGGGCGAGTCGGCCCGGTAGACAAAAGTCTGGCGGTTGAGAAGCGAATTGATAAACAGCGTTAACCCTTGAGAATACTGCTGTGGAGAAAGATTTTCTAGTTTTGAAAAAAGAGCCGGATAAAATTGAGACAAGAACGGAGGGGAAGCAGTTTCGGCAGAAACATGAGAAAGATAATAATTGTAAAAATTGGACGCAGAGATGACAGCTCCTGACGGAGAGATTTTTACTGGTCCGGTAATTTTGAGTAGCTGAACAAAAGTGTCCAGGTGCAAACTGACAACGGATTCAGCGGTGGCCCCCATTTCTTTCTCAACAAACCAAAGAGCTTTGGTTGCCACTGAAGGAAAATCAAGATTCCAGTTGACGTCGCGCAAATACCAATTAGACTCCCCTAGTGCATGGGAGAGGTCGGCGGGCGGATCGACTTGGCCCCGGAGTTGGGAGTCGGTCGAAGAAGTATCGTAAAAGCGGAAATCGGCAAGCCGACTATTTTCCAAAGAGGCAATGGCAAAATGACTTAGGAATCCCCCACTGGGACGCACTTCCGTGCTGTCTTGAAGGAGAAGAAGAACGGTGGTTTTTTGATTTTGAGAAAGAAGGATGGGCAAATCTGTTAAAACTGGCTGAACCTTAAGGAGCGAAGATCTAATAAGGGATACTTGTTGCGAAAGACGGGAAAGCCGGGGAACCGACTGGGACGAGGTAAGAAAAAAGGCTAATGACTCGTTTAGGCGGTTTGTCTGGGTGGTTATTTCGGTTGAATTAAACGTCCTGGCGAGAAGCAAGTCCCCTACTTGAGAAGCAATTTTTAGCGATTCAGATAATTTAATTATGGAGTCGAGTGTGGGGGCGGGGGGTAAACCAAGGGAGGTGAGGATATAACCGGAACCTAGACTGAAGTTTACTTGGGGTTTGAGAGTTTGAGCCAGGAATTTAGAAACACCTGCACATCTTGCTGAGGGAGCAATTTGGCCCTGCTGGAATTTTTTGAGTGAGCAGGTGGTTGAGAGATAAAGAGCAAGGCCCTGGATAAGTAAAAATACCCAGGGTATGAGTAAGAGGAGGGGAAGAAGAAATAATTTAGAAGGTTGACGACGTGTTTTGAGAGCTGGAGGGCTGGAGAGTAGAAGAGCGGGTGTTTTTTTAAAATGAGGAAGGAAGGTATGAATTATTTCACTAACAGATTCGGAAGCGTCTAAGGAATGGGGGAGTTCAATAATGCGGTAGTCTAAAGAAAAATTATGACCAAACTGGGTAACCAAAGAGACGGCCGTCTCTTGAAGGGCGGTTTTCTTGGCGGGAATTACTAAAATAAATCTGGACTTGTGAGAAATGGCGGTGTCTAAAAGTTTATGCAGGTGGGAAGTATGAAAAAGAGTTTCTGAAAGTGAGGGCGGATCAAATCCAGCAAGATGAATAATTACATCTGCGGGGCCGTCTAGCCCAGTAATAATTTCCGTGTTGGGGTGGGTTTGAAGTTGAGAAATTAACTTCGATTGGTTTTCAATCGGTTGATTTAGGGCAA
>JBBUDC010000001.1:0-2089 GCA_038057495.1 Patescibacteria group bacterium | reverse complement strand
TTTTGGCGACGTCATCTTTGGAAACCGACTTGTCCTTCCGACTGGTTCCTCCAGAAAACGCAGTGTCGTTTTTGGCGGCATAATCGCTTATAGCAAAAATCCCTAATGTAAATTCTGTTCCCGCTGATAAGTTGTAATCTGCTCCTATTTGTCCAGCCGTTGCTTTGACACCTGCTGAACCACAAGATTGTGTCTGACCTGCGGTTCCAGCGTTTGTGGCGGAAACATCGGCATCTAGAATGAATTTTAATTTCGATGGAGATGTAAGAATTGTCCCAGCAGGAAAAGTTTTGGGAGTATTCGTGCAGTTATAAACGGTTACTGAACCTGTCGCTTTGTCACCTACTAATTTAGATCCGGTGGTATTAATTGTTTTTTCATCAGAGACAGAAACCTCTAATTTGTCTGCCGGCAGGTCACTGCCTCCGGCCACAATATCAAATTGTTGTTCGAGATGTTTGGGGGTCACAAAAAGAGTAACCGAGGCTTTGGGCAGCATCCAGTAAGCAGCAATGCCTAATCCCAAAAGAGCAATTATTCCTACGGTGACTAAAACTAAGGCTGATGATTTGGTAAAACTTAATTTTGGCAATAAAAACTTGGGCAGGACTATTTTGGGCTTACCGGGGGCTGGGGGGGGGGGTGGGGGAGCGGGGGGGGGTTCCGGCTCGGTAGGGACGGGGGTTTGGCGGATATCGGTATCGGTGACAAAACCCAGGTCAGAGGCAGAGTGGCTGGGTGTAGAAACAATTTCCGGCTCTGGATCCGGTTCAGTGGACGGGGGAGAAATCAAACCAATGGACTGGGCCACCTCCGATCCGCCAGATAGAGCTATGGAGCGGATGCTAAATTCGGCAGGTAAAATTTCTACTTTGGGAAAATGCAGAAAAGGCAGATGTTTCTGGGGAGACTGCCAAGAATGATCTAGAAGAAGCTGTTTGATTTCTTCCAGATTTAGGCCGGAATCGTAAAGCAGCATGCGGGAAGGAAGCATGTCTGTTTGAGAAAAACGGGATAGACCTTCGACTACGTCGTCGGTTAAACGGGAACTCTTTTTAACCAACTGTGTCCCGTCAATTTTTCCCAGACGCACTAAAGTAATTTCTACAATGGTGGGCCAGAAACCAATGAGAATGGCAGTAGGGGGGACGCCTTCGGTAGCCTGAAGATATTTGATGGCTGCCTCGGGAGTAATGACATAACCTATAGCTTTGAGCTCTAATTTTTCGGATAAAGATTTGAGCAGGTGCAGGTAGCCGGTGTGAATTTTTTCGTCCCCTACCCAGTCCGGAGGCAGACCAAAAATAACTTTGACGATACCCAGTTTTCCGGAAGGGTCCAGATGGTGCGTAGCGTCGGTCAGGGCAGAATCGGCGGCAGTAATCAGACTGTCTTCAGATTTGTCGTCCCAAGATTGGGTGCTGCTGATAGCCAGGACCTGGGGTTTGCCGTTGACCACCGACCAAACAGCGGCCTTAACTAGTAAATGGTCAATTTCTAAAGCAAAAAAATATTCTCTTGTGGGAGCTTTGTCGTCTTTTTTAAGAAATGGCAGTTGCATAAATGCGGCGGACGCCAGCGGATACCGCTTCTTGGCGGATTATCTTTATCCTACCAATTTCCCCAGTGCTTTGCACATGAGGACCACCACACAACTCTTTGGAAAAGTCGCCGATACTATAAACAGAGGTTATTTCCGGATACTTTTCCGGAAAAAAGGCCATGGCGCCTTCGGCTAAAGCCTGGGCCTTGGGCATTTCTTGGCGGGTAACCGCGATATCAGCGGATATTTTCTGATTTACCAGATCTTCGACTTGTTTAAGTTGTTCGTCTATAAGTTTGTCGGGGTGAGAGAAATCAAAGCGCAAACGCTCGTCTGTTATATTGCTGCCTTTTTGGGAGACATGCGTCCCCAGAACTTTTCTTAGGGCCGCATGCAATAAATGGGTGGCGGTATGATATTTGGTGGCTATTTCAGAATGATCTACCAATCCCCCTTTAAACATGCCGGCAGAAGCTGTACGGGAAAGCTCTTGATGTTTATAAAACTCTTTTTGAAATTCTTCTTTGTCTATATTATTTCCTTTTT